>NZ_JAMYMV010000049.1:0-47710 GCF_040318715.1 Mesorhizobium sp. M1050
TCCTCGCCCTGATTGACGATGACCGTCTCCGCCAGATAGCGCTTCGGCGTGAATCCCAGCCTTTTGATTAGCGCCGCATCGTCGTAATTAAGCCCGACATACGAGGGTCGATCTTCGTCCCCGCGTAAAAATGGATGTGAAGTGTACGTCATTCAGAAGCAACCTCGCCCAACCACTGCCCGAACTACCTCCCTTGCTGAGATCCTACATTAAAATTGATGCGAAGAATATCCTCAATGGCAACAATCGATGGCATGGCGACGGCACTTTTTCGTTGAGAATTACAGGTCCCACCGCCTGGCCGACGGCGACAGGCGGCACGGCTAAGTGTTGTTCCTCTTGAAATCTTCTCGCATTGAATCAACTATTTCGCTGGCGATGAGGCAGCTGCGATTGTCCACTTGCTCGGCGGCATTTCGTAGCGTCGTCGACGCGTCCTTGAGCAGCCCTCTGATCTGTGATGCTGACAACAGCTCGGATGCTTCGAGCTCCAACAGCACCGATTCACTCACGTGCAGCGCAGCAAGCGCCACCGCTCTGGGCCTTGTAGCAAGCAGCTTTAGAAGGTCACCGCTGGGCTTGGCACGAACTTTTTTTTTGGCCATCATTGCGTCTCAACCGTTCGGACAAGAAGGTTCACGTCTCAAAGTTACAGCGCCTCGACGAATTAGCCGCATTCTTATGTTTGGGAGAGGTCGTTCAGTGCCTCTTCAGGCATTTTCCAGGAGCATACTATCCCGCTTTGCGGCCGCGACACAGAGGCAAGGGATACCGACTTCGCCTTAGCTACTAATTCCCTATCACCTCGGGTACCCTGCTCATAAGCGGCGCAGGAGAACGCAATCCTACGGCCTGAACCAAGTAGCATGATGGCAGGAATACGCATCTGCGGGGGCTAGCGCGGGCAATTTGCTTTTGGTGGTGAGCCGGCCTGGCTACTCCCTAAGGGTGTCTGGAGATAGACACACCCTCAGGTGATACTGCGGCTATGAACCGGACGTTCTACGCCAAGCTCTATCACATTGACGGCCTCGCGCGAGCCATCGGCTGGAAGAAACTGGTCTCAGTACTGCTTCGCCGCGCACTTGGGATCGAATCGCCGATGAAGGTTCGCTGTGGCAATCATGATCTGCTGATCAGGCCTACCGACAGCGACTTGTTTGTCATGTCACAGGTTTTTGGGCACGGCGAATATGAAATTGGAAAGCGTGGACAGAGCGCGCTCAACCGGCTCGCGGCAGGATGGAGACAGAGGGGGATCATACCCGTTATCGTGGATGCCGGAGCCAACGTTGGCTACTCGTCGATTTTCCTCAGAGACCAGTATCCCGATGCCATGGTGATGGCTATCGAACCGGATCGCCAAGCGCACGAAGTGTTGCTATCGAACTGTGCCGGTCTGGAGCGGATCATGCCTGTTTACGGCGCCCTCTGGTGCCATGAGGGCGAGGTTGCACTTGTCAACAGCGAGTGCCCATCGTGGGCACGCGGCGTCTCAGACGGAGAAGGCGTGCCGTCGGTCACCTTACCAGGCCTTCTTTCCAAACTGCCCAGGACGAAATTGTTGATGCTTAAGATGGATATTGAAGGCGCGGAGCTGGAGGCAACGCGTGACTGCGGCAAGGTCCTCAAGGATGTGCCGTGCATCATGGTGGAACCACACGACTTTATGTTTCCCGGCCGAGGCTGCCTCACTTCCGTCTACTCGCTTTTGAGCGGCAGGAACATCGACAGCCTCGTCAATGGCGAGAACCTGATATTCATTGCCTCGGAACTCCTGGCAGCACCAGCCGCCTCCCGGCGGCCGGCAGGGCGAAAGCGAGCGTTGCCGGCGCGCACGGCCAAGGCTGTGCCTTAGCGGCCCATATCCGCCAGCAGCCGGGATCTGCGGAACCCTCGTCAACTTCAGTGCAGACGATCTACCATCTTCGCCAACCGTGGATGCGCCACGAACACCGTATCTTAGGATCGGCGGGTTAGGAGCGACTCAGTATCTGCCTCAAACCCGTCTTGCTCACGTCCACAGTTGGAAACGGGAAGGGTTCGACTTGGCCTGCGGTCTTGTCCAGATACTGCATCAACGCCGTCACCAAGTGGTAGAAGATGCTCGCGGGGACCTCCGTTGCCAGTGACCGTCCGCGCTCATCAATCTTGTCGACCCACAAGCCAAGCGGCGCGGGGTCGATATGCCATCTGAACAGGCGCGCGACACGGGCTTCGATCTCGGCTTTCAGGTCAGGCCCGCCAATACCATCCAAAGCTACGGCTGCCTTGACGGCTTCGCATTGCGGCCAGCTGCGGGAGAGCCGGTCGAGAGGGATTCCCTGCCGCGATACAGCAGCATATGCCAGACCTGTTGCCCGGTTCAATCCACTGGCGACCGCCGATGAATAGAGCTTCCTTGCGTAGGCGACCAAGTCTTTTTGGCCGCTCGCTCGTGCGAAATCAACAAGGAGCGAGGCCCACTCGAAGTGATGGCCCGGTTCGGTCCACTGTCCTTTGTCTCCCGGCAACGGCAACCAATCGGCGTCGAAATGTTCGCCAAGCGTCCAGCTTTCCTGGTCGAAGAAATGGCTCCGGAAGAGATCGATGATGCGCGCCGCCCGACGCAGATATTCACGGTCGCCCGTGGCGCCATACCAGGCAAGAAATGATTCCAGCATGTGCATGTGCGGGTTCGAAGATCGCGCACCGTTCCAGCCGGGGCTCTCGAGGAAGCCGGTCAGACTGTCGTGCTCGAGATGGGTGTCGACGAACTGAAACGTCTGTTGTGCTAGTTCCAGGGCATCCCGATGTCCGCATCGGTGAGCATGAGCCAGCGCCAGGAGCACGCAGGCATGGTCGTAGGCGTCCTCGGTCGGGTCGGCCACGCTGCCGTTGGCATTGAGAGTGCGCACCCAGCCGCCACGGTCCGTGCGGCCGTATTTTGCAATGAAGTCGATGCCATGGTCGATGAGTTTGTCCGCCGGTCCAGCCCAGCCGCGTTCCTTGGCCACCGCGAAAGCATAGATCTGGCGGGCCATCGTGCGCATGCGCTTGGGTCTGCCCAATGGCCTTGCATCGAAGCCGAGGGCCTCGTGGAAACCGCCGTATACATCATCGACACCCGCAGTGGACCACAGAGGCAGGGTTTCTTCGAAGAGCCAGTGTTCGACGCGCTTGCGCCATGAGCCGCTGACGATGACCCGGTCTTCGGAGGCGGTAAGTTTCGTTTCGAGGCGTCCGCCCTTCTCCAGCTGTTCGACGATTTTTTTTACGTCCTGGCTATGGCTGACCGGGGCGACGAATACTGCGTCCGGCGTCGCCACGATCGCCACATCCTTCATCCCGACGACAGTCAGCAATCGGCCCTGGCTTCTGAAGTAAGAGTCATGGCATTCGATGGCGACGACATCGCCCATTGTGACGTTGCCGTTGCTGTCCGTCGGGGTGACCTCCATCAGTGATTGCCACGATCCAAGGTCGGTCCAGCGGAAGGAGGCCGTAACCATTGCGATGTCTCGCGCATGCTCCATGACCGCGTAGTCGATCGAGGTCGAGGGGACAGCCAAGTAGAAGCCCTGTGGCAAGTACAGACCGGAGACGTCGGTCCGCGCGCTCTTGTGGGCCCGTTCCGCAGTGTCCCATATGTCCGGCTGGAATTCGAGAAAAGCCTTCCGCATGGTGTCGGCACGAAAAAGGAAAATCCCGGCGTTCCAGTAGAATTGCCCCGAAGACATGTATTTGCGGGCCGTCCTGACGTTTGGCTTTTCGACGAAGCGCGAAACCGAGGCTACTCCCTCAGCATTTGCCGTGGCCTCGATGTACCCATATCCGGTTTCGGGATGCGTCGGCTTGATGCCGAACACGATGATCCTTCCGGAAACCGCGGCAGGCACGCCCGTCTCGACGGTTTCCCAGAATTGCGTTGCGGTCGATATCTGATGGTCGGAGGGGACCACGAGCACAAGCGCGTCCGCCCCATGTTCGGCGATCGTCTGCAGGGTGGCTATAGCGACGGCGGCGGCGGTATTGCGGCCGACCGGCTCGAAGATTGGTCTGCCGCCGTTGAGGCCGAGCGGAGCTATGTCCGAGATGACGCGGTCGGCATGACGTTCGGAGGCTATCAGGTAGATCGGCGTGTCACCGTCCGGCCGCGCCTTGAGGCGGCGAACAGTCTTGGCAAGCATGGACCCGTCACCGGAAAGATCGTGGAATTGCTTGGGATTGTCTTCGCGCGAGAGCGGCCACAGCCGTGAGCCGACGCCGCCGCTCATGACAAAACTTACGATCCGGTCCGACATGATCCAATTCCCCTCAGAATGTCTGGTTGTAGGCTCCGACCTCTGGATTGCGGCGCAGCACGGCATCGAGAGCCTCGAACATCTCGCGACGCCGCTCTGGCGACACGGGGCTTTCCACAACGACCACGAGCTCCGGCTTGTTCGACGACGCCCTGACCAGACCCCAGGTGCCGTCCTGGGCAACGACACGCACCCCATTGACGGTGACGAGATTTGCCAGCGGCTGGCCGGCGAACTCGGTCCCGTCCCCCTTCATTCTCGTGAATTCCCCGACAACTTTCGCGACCACGCCGTATTTCATCTCGTCCGGGCAGTGGGGCGACATGGTCGGGGTCCCGAAGGTCAGCGGCAGATCGCGGTAAAGGTCTGCGAGTGTCTTGCCCTGGTTACGGTCGAGCATCTGGCAGACGGCGATTGCGGTCAGGAGCCCGTCGTCGTAGCCGCGTCCGATCGGCGGGTTGAAGAAGAAATGTCCCGACTTTTCGAATCCAGCGATGGCACCGAGTTCGGCAACGCGCCTCTTGATGTAGGAGTGCCCGGTTTTCCAGTAATCCGTCCTGGCGCTGTTTTGCAGGAGAACGGGATCGGTCATGAAAAGGCCTGTCGACTTGACGTCGACGACGAAGACCGAGTTCGGATGCAGCGTGGAGATGTCGCGTGCCAGCATGACACCGACCTTGTCTGCGAAAATCTCGTTGCCCTCGTTGTCGACCACGCCACAGCGGTCGCCGTCGCCGTCAAAACCGAGCCCGATATCGGCACCTGTCTCCAGAACCTTGTCCCGGATCGCGTGCAGCATCTGCATGTCTTCGGGATTGGGGTTGTGACGCGGAAACGTGTGGTCGAGCTCTGTGTCAAGCGGGATGACTTCGCAGCCGATGCCTTCCAGCACCTGCGGTGCAAACGCGCCTGCTGTTCCGTTGCCGCAGGCGGCCACCACCTTCAGCCTTCGGCCGAGCTTCTTTCCGGCAGTCAGGTCTTCGATGTATCTTTCGCGAAATCGGGGCACGAATTCGTAGCTTCCCCCGCCAATGAGATCGAAATCGCCGTCCAGCACAAGCGTTTTCAAAGCTGTCATCTCCTTAGGCCCGAAGGTCAGAGGCCGTTGCGCCCCCATCTTCACCCCTGTCCAGCCGTTCTCGTTGTGGGAGGCTGTCACCATGGCCACTGAAGGAGCGTCGAGCGCGAACTGGGCAAAATAGGCCGTGGGAGAAAGCGCAAGGCCGATGTCCTTGACGCGCGCGCCGGCCGCCATCAAGCCACAGGTCAGCGCCATCTTGATCGCCATGGAATAGCTGCGGAAATCATGGCCAGTAACGATGTCGGGGCCAACACCCATTCGGCGGATCAAGGTGCCGAGCCCCATGCCGATCGCCTGCACGCCCATCAGGTTGAGTTCTGGTTCTTTTTCCGAGCCTGGCTGTCCGAACCACCAGCGCGCGTCATATTCCCGAAAGCCTGTGGCTTTGATCAGGGCACTGGTTTCGAAGGCGAATGTATTTGGCCTGGCTTGTCCGACTATGTTCACGGTCACGGCTTCCGCTCCGCAGTTAGCGCCAGCAGTCGTAGCACGCGCCGGACGCGGCCGCGTTCATGAATTCGAGGAGCCCTAACGCCTTAGCCGCCACCCCCTCATCCAATAGGAGCATGCCCGCCGGTGACCGAAAGAATGTCTCGTCCAATCATGAGGGTCTTGTATTCTGCAAGGTGCCTCCGGCTCGGGCGCAGAGAAAGGTGGGCTGCAACATGCCGCTGACCGCATTCCGATTCCCGTTCGGCCAGGATCTCGTCGAAAGGCGGTTCGGTCGCCTGCCCCGCCTTCTCGAGGGCATTCAGGTGGACATCGAGAAAGAAGTAGCGGCACTGCGTCCGTCCCTGGAAAGGATGACGGACTGCGCGGCGTTCACCCTGGAGGCGATGGAAAATGACGAGAGCCCCGAACGAATGTCCGCGCAGATCAATACTCTCGAACAGAACCTGGCACTCAGCCGCAGACGGCAGGCCTTGCTGGCATAGCAGACATCATGAGCAGCGGTGCCGCGCATTCTACCGCCCCACAGGACATAAGGTCCGCATACGCCAATTGGCGGCGTTTACCTTCCGGAGCGCGGGCGTAATCTTCCCCAGCAGTCTGGGATCGCGGGGCCTTGGCTTTCAACGAGAAGATCGGCCGAATGCAATCGCCTGCCTGCAAGGGGCGGGCTGCGCCATGCCTGCGGGAGAGACTGAATGAATCGCATGTTCTCCCGTCAATGGCCTTCGACAACGGACCGGCAGGCTTCCGCCGGCCAGGAGTTCATTGGGCTCTCCGATATCATCGAATTTCTGCGCCGTTATGCGGGAACCATCGTAGCCTGCCTTGCTGCCGCTCTCTTGTTGGCCGGGTTCTACAATTCGAGCACCGACCCAACTTTCATCGCCAGCGCACAGATTCTGATCGAGCCGAAATTGCCGCAACACCTGCAGGAGGGCGGCGAAGTGAATCTGTCGTTGGATACCGCCCAGGTGGAAAGCCAGATCGCGGTGATGCAGTCGGAAAAAATCGCGACAATGGTGCTTGACCAGTTGAAACTCGTCGACGATCCGGAGTTCAATCGTTCGCAGTCTCCGACTTTGCGGGACAGACTCAGGAAGACCGGAGCAGTCCTGCTTGACACCTTAGGGCTTCGGAAAAGCGCCTGGCTGGAGCATTTCGCCTTTAGCGTGCCTGCCGCACCTGCGATGCTGACCGATTTTCAAAAGTTCCGCCGTAGCATGTTGGTTTTCCGCAACGGCCTCGACGTCCGCAGAGTCGGCGTTTCCTACGCGATTGACATATCCTTCACCTCTCCTGATCCCGAGGGCGCAGCCAGGATTGCGAACGCCACGGCCGATGCCTTCGTGCGTGAGCAGATCGAAACCAAGACCGACGCCGCAAAGGAAGGAGGCGCATGGCTGGAAATGCGGCTTCAGCAGCTGCGCACCCAAATGAATGAGGCTATGGCGAAAGCGCAGCAGTTCCGGTCACGGCACGACTACAGCGTCGGCAATGAAGCCAAAGGAGACGGGACGAGTGCTGAGCCGACGCTCGAAGAACTTGAGGTGACGGCTGAAACCTACCAGAAGATGTACGAGAGTTTCTT
Organism: Mesorhizobium sp. M1050; assembly: GCF_040318715.1. Taxonomy (NCBI): domain Bacteria; kingdom Pseudomonadati; phylum Pseudomonadota; class Alphaproteobacteria; order Hyphomicrobiales; family Phyllobacteriaceae; genus Mesorhizobium; species Mesorhizobium sp. M1050. Next base: position 7,406 of record NZ_JAMYMV010000049.1, read on the forward strand.
GCAGGCCTACACCAACTCGGTTAGCCAGCAGTCGTATCCGGTTGCCGATGCAAGGGTCATCACGGCTGCGACGGCGCCGCTCAATGCGAGCGCTCCAAGGCCGAAGTTGATGCTGGCCTTCGCCGTGGTTGCCGGTCTCATTTCCGGCATCGGACTTGCGTTTGTAAGGCACGCGTTTGACTGGTCCATAAGGTCGCCGCGACAGATCCGCGACACTCTTGGTGTCGAATGCGTTGGGGAACTGCCGCCGATCGGCAGAAGATCGGGCCTTGTCGACGAGGTGGCAAGATCTCCGCAATCCCGATACAGCTATAGCCTGAGAAAAGTGCGAACCGAAATAAGTCTCGCGGAAACCAGCCGCCCGATCAAGTTCCTTGGATTGACCGCCGTATCCAACGACAGTTCGAAGAGTTCCGTCGCCAGCAATCTTGCCACGCTCTACTCGATGTCCGGCTTGAAGACGCTGGTGATTGACGCCGACATCCGGCGCCCGATCATGACCACGCGGCTTCTGGGCCAGTTTGGAGCCCTCGAGCAACCGTGCCAGGACCCTGTCCGTCTCAACATCGTTCGTGCTCCGGGGCGGCCGTTCGACATACTTTCCAGTTCGATCGTGGACGCCAGACACCTCCTGACACCGAGCAAGATAGAGGCATTCCTCTCGGAGCTTACCGCTAGCGACCTTGCCGCCAACAAACTTGCTCCCTACGACATTGTCATATTCGACTTGCCGACGCTTGCCTCGGGTGCCGACGAACTGATTGTCGGCACCGTCCTGGACGGCGTGGTGATTGTTGCCGAGTGGGGCAAGACACAGGTCCAGACGCTGCAGGAACTTGTCAGGACATTGCAGGCCAGCAGGACGCCGATACTCGGCGTACTCTTGGCGAGCGCCCGCGGGACGACGGCCAAGCGGCACAAAGCATGAAACCGTAGCGGGACCTTCTCCTTCGGACGTTGCAAGAAGTTTAGGGGATCATTCCTTGGGATTAGGGGGATAGCCCCAGCGCGTCATGCTACTTCCTTTGCCCTTCTTGCCGACAACCTCTACCCTTGGAAGAGTGCAGCGAACAAGTCGAAACAGCGATTGTTCCATGACAACGAATGCCTTCGAGTCACATCAGGGAACCCCGAGCTGGGCTCAGCCATCTTTGCCTATCCCGGCCGACAGCCGAGCGGCAGTCCTGCACGTTCTTCCCGCGTCCGACAACAACAGTGCCGCGGCAGTGTTGACGGATCTGTCGCCCGTCGTCAGGTCGGGACCGACGAACCCTCCTGTGGGCGGTCTCCTGAAGCGGATCATGGATCTGGTCGTAGCAATCACCGCGCTTATGGCAGCCGCGCCGGTGATGATTGTCGTTGCCCTGCTGATCAGGATGACGGCAGGAGGCCCGACAGTGTTCTCGCACAGCCGCATCGGCTTCGGCGGAAAGCCATTCGATTGCTACAAGTTCCGCTCAATGGTCGCCAATTCGGACGAAGTTCTGAAGGCATATCTCGACAGCAACCCTCAAGTCAGGGTCGAGTGGGCCGAGACCCGCAAGATCAGGAACGACCCCCGCGTCACGCCACTTGGGTGGATGCTGCGTAAGTCGAGCCTCGACGAACTCCCGCAACTGTTCAACATCATCCGCGGCGACATGAGCTGTGTAGGCCCAAGGCCCATCGTCAAGGACGAACTCAAATGCTACGGCGACCAGTTAGGGGAATACCTTCGGGCAAGGCCGGGGCTCACCGGTCTGTGGCAGGTGAGCGGAAGAAGCAGCATGGATTACGCCGACCGCGTGGCGCTGGACAGCCATTATGTGCGGAACTGGTCGATCTGGCTCGATATCGTGATCCTGTTCAGGACGGGTATCGCAGTGATGCGCTTCGACCGAGCTTCCTGAAGTCCCGCCTTGTCACCTTTCCGTCCGCTTCCGTCGGGCAGACAGGAACAGACCGATGATGTACGCGCCAGCCAATACGAATGCCATGATCAGGAATTGAGTGACGGTCACGTGGCCCGGCAACCCGAGCCCGTTCCAGGCAAAGCTTCCGATCACAAGCAGCGCCGTTGCCGCGATCAGCGCCGGAGCCTTGAAGCGCAGTCCCATCAGAACGCCTGCCGCCGATATTGCGATTACACTCATGAGCACCGACATCTCCACTGATACCCGCAGGACTGATCGCCTCACTGCGGCAGGGAAGTTATCGTCAGCGTGTGCTCACTGGATATGCGGCCTCAAAGTGCAAGGCAAGTGGCGCCCGGCATGCTTGGAAGGTCCGCCTGACGAACTTGAAGCAATTCCGGGAAAAGCGCCCGGCGGTTTTCCGCCTGGAATTGCAAAAGAACCAAGCACTTGCAGCGCGTCGGCAGCTCCATCGGAGGCTGAACCGCTCAGGCCTTACCGCCGGCTTTAAACCGGCTACCAACGGTCTCGCTATCGGAGGCCCAAAGGCGTTGCGAGCTGGCGCCCTCGCCGAATCATGAGGCTTGTCAGTTGGTACCCTGAACAGGAAACGTCCCTGCCTGGAGGTCGCCCTCTACAGGTAGGCCAGCCAAACCTGACTGCGGCGGGGGGATCTCGATCTTCACGGTATCGCCTGGTTCGATCGGCGTCGTTTCGGCGGCCGTGAGTTCTTCCGTGCCGGTGTCCGTCGTCCTTACGATCTTGAAGATCGGTTTGGCGCTTTCGGAGCGTTGCTTAAGGGCGAGCAGGGCGGGCGCCGTGACAGCGGTCTCGTGCAGCAACTGCGCCGCGGTGTCGGCTTTGCTGGTGACTTCATTTAGCTGGGACTGGGTCTCGCGCAAGGTTCCGGCAACCTCGTTGGCGTGCTGGTTGTTGAGATTGAGGATCTCGATGTCGGTCTTGCTTATCTCCTGCCTGACCCGCAAGAGCGAGGTCTCGGCAGCCAGCTTGTCGCCCTGCATCTGCGCGACCGTGCCCTCCAGACTGAGCTCCCGTGGTGCGACCGCCAGCCCCTTCTGGACAAGGGCTGATACACCCGCCAATTCCTTCTGAATGAGTTCTATCTGTTTGTCGCGGAAGATCAGCTGCTGCTCAAGCGAGTCCAGTTCCTTTTCAAGGAATTCCCTGAGTTCGCGCAGCGAGCGCAGTTGCGTCGTCATCGCGTCTTTGCGGACAGCGAAGATCCTGCGCTCCTGCACCATTGCCACCGCGACCGTTGCATTCGAAGCCCTATCCTGCAGGTCCGCAGGGAAAGTGACGTCCTCGGCGCCAGCGAGTTCGGACTCCAGTCGAGCTTTGCGCGCGAGCAGAGTGACAGTAGTCATCGCCAGCAAACCCACGTCGCCTTGGCCGGCGATGACCTCGCGCTCTAGCCTCGGGATGTCGTCTTCGTGCGTTCGCAGGCCGCCGGCGATCCCCAGGGCCTGCAGCACCGTCAGTCCCGGCCTGTAGGGAAACTCGCCGGGTTGTGTGACGTAGCCGACGATGTAGAAAGGCCTGTATTGGGTAATCTCGACGGCGACATCCGGCTGGCGGCCGAGGCCCATGTGCTGCATCAGCCGGTCGCCGATCGCGCGGGCGAGATCGCCAGGTGCGGCGCCCTCGGCACGAATCTGGCCGACAAAGGGAAGAAAGAGCGTCCCGTCGGCGCCGACGACGAAATCGTCGTTGAGAGCCGTCCACTCAAAGATGACGTCGCGTGACGCGCGCCATTCATAAACCTTGAGCCTGATTTTGTCCTGAGGACCGAGCAGATACTCGGCAGCCGCCGACGGCAAGGTGAAGGCGGCTGCGACCGCGAATGAAGCCACTACCGTTACACGCCATTTCCGCATTGTCTTGCCCGCCGTCAGATCTTCAGGATGTATTCGGGTTCGATCCGTCCCGTGGCAACATGCAGGATCGCCAGCATGTTTCCCCTAAGCCTACCCCTGCGATCGACATACGGCTCTGGCCGCAGGCTCTTTGCAAGATTGGCTGCAATATTCCTGAGCATCAGCGGGATCGCGAAAGAGGCCGGAACGGAGCCCTTCCTGACCAGATAGATCGCATTTGCGACCTGGGAGTAGCCGAATCGCTCTCCGCTGACCCGCCCGGACTTGATGCCGAGATGGACGCCAGTGATTGAAGTCACGCAGACCACCCGGCCTTTTGATCTCATCTGGCTGGTGAAGTCGATGTCTTCCTGCCAGCCGTAGAGGACGAGGCGCTCGTCGAAGCGCAAATCGCCTACAAGAGAGGAACGCAAGGACATGTTGCAACCGTATGCACCGACATGGTCGACCACTGAGGGCCCATGATTTTTCTTGCCCTTGACTTCCAGCAGGGCGGCTTCGGCCTCTTCCCAGCTCAGGCCCGCAGTCTTGGCACCATCCTTGATGACCGTGCCCATCGCGACAGCCCATTCGTCATTTTGCGCGAAAGCTTTCTCGATCTGCTCTAGGTATTGGACGGACGGAACAAAATCGTCGTCGAAGAAAGTGACGATATCGAACCGCCCCAACGAAGGTGCGAGAGCCCTGTTCCGCTGGGCGGCAAGTCCCTTGGATCCGAAAACGAATGACACCTGGAAAGGACAGCTTTCCGGCAGGTCGACATGCGCGGCGTCGGGCGCCGACACCATGACCTCATCAGGAAGCCTCGTCTGGCCCCCCAAATATCCGAGCAAACGCGCGACCTGTCCGCTGCGGCCAAGGGTCGGGATGATCACTATTAGTCTCATGCTCGATCCAGCTTCGGTTTCGTCGAACCTAGATTGCAGAGTGGACCGAAACAGCCTGCATAAAAGGAGATGGGAGGAGCCTGGCCTACCGCCAGACACAGACATTCGGAGTATCCCCGGTGACGGACCACATCCACAAGGTGCGTAACCGATCGGACAGCTTGCTGAAGCTACGACATGGAATGGAGACTGCCAGCCCTAGAGGTTAGGGGGAACCATGCTCCACGAACGCTCTTCCGATTTGGCCGTCGCTGCCAAGATCGATGTATCCATCCCGGAATTGCCGGCCGCGCCTGGCGTCGACAGTCATGCCAGGATAGCGATCGTTCATGACTGGTGCCCGAATTTCCGGGGAGGAGAAAGGGTCCTTGCGCAAATCTGCAAGCAGTTCCCCAACGCCGAGGTCTTCACGATTTTCGATTTCCTGCCGCAAGAGGTGAAGGAGCAATATTTCCACGACGTGGAATTCCATACGTCTGCGGCCAACCGGATTCCGATGGTCCGTAAATTCTATCAATCCCTCTTCTTTTTCTGTCCGTTCCTGATCGAGCAGTTCGACGTAACCGGCTACGACGCGGTGATCTCGTCTTCGGCCGCATTTTCGCGCGGCGTCATCACCAGGCCGGACCAGCCGCATCTCTGCTACGTGCACAGCCCCGTCCGCTACGCCTGGGATGAGCAATTTTCCTATCTTCAGCAAGGACGGCTTGGCTTCGGCCCCAAGGGAATGCTCTATCGCTACATGCTCCATCGCCTGAGGACGTGGGATACGAGAACCGCGCACGGTCCAGACCTGATGCTGGCGAACTCGAATTATGTCCGCTCCCGTATCCAGCACATTTACGGGCGCCAGGCGCGCGTCGTTTTCCCGCCGGTCTCACTGGCGGAACTGCCCTGTGTTGAGGACAAGGAAGACTACTACGTTTCGGCTTCCTTTCTCACCCCCTACAAGCGCACCGATTTGGTGATTAAAGCTTTTAACGAGATGCCGTCCCGGCGGCTGGTCGTCGTTGGCGAAGGGCAGCAATCAGCCAGCTTGCGGGCGCTTGCTGGCCCCAACGTCACCTTCTCGGGTTACCTGCCCCGCAAAGACTATGTGGACACCGTGGCGCGAGCGCGGGCGATGGTCTTTGCTGGCTGCGAGGATTTCGGGATAGCGCTGGCCGAAGCGCAAGCTTGCGGAACCCCGCTGGTCGCCTTCGGCCGCGGCGGAGCCGTGGACATCGTCCAGCGCCTGGGATCATCCCCCGAACCGACAGGCGTACTATTCAAGGCGCAGACCGTCGATCACCTCAAGGAAGCAGTCGCACAGTTCGAACAGAACAGCCATGCCATCGCGCCCCGCGCCTGCGCCAGGAATGCAGCTCGCTTTTCCGAAGACAAATTCGACCGCGCTGTCCTGGAATCGCTAGGGGCCGTCCAGGCTCTTCACGAGATCATGTGAATTCGCGAGCCCTCACGACCTTCGTGTCCGTCTCGACACCGTCTGCGGCGGCCATTGCCTCGAGATAACGCAAGGCCGTCGCTCTCCAACTATAGGCCGAGGATCTCGCCCGTCCCTTGCCTATCATCTGCAGCCGCAGGTGCTGAGAATTGCGAAGCTGCACGAAACAGTCGAGCCATGCCTCCGGATCGTCGGGAGGAGCAAACAGTGCTGCGTTCCCGCAGACTTCAGGCAGGCTGGCTCGGTCGGAAACCACCACCGGGCAGCCGACCGCCATTGCCTCGAGCGCGGGAAGACCGAAGCCCTCTGTCAGCGAAGGGAAAGCCAGGCATAGCGAGTCCTTGAGGAGGGCCGCCAATTCGCCATCGGAAATGCGGCCGAGCCAGTGGATGTTTCGAGCTTCGGTCCTGGCTGGTCCTGACCTGAAGACGCGCGAACCCGACATGCCGACGATCGCGATTCTGAATCCGGCTTCGGCAAGGCGATCAGCCATGTTCAGGAGCAGTCCCATATTCTTATGGGGTGCGGCACTGCCGATCATAACAATGGTTTCCGGCGATACCGCCAGTCGTGTCCTGACCGAGTGTTCTGGCGTCCATCGCAAGGCATGCTCACGGCCGTTGGGGGCTACGAAGGCCCGTTGCGCGGTGATGACGCCGCGGCGGACCAGCTCGCCCAGCGAGTAATCGGAAACGGTCGAAACACGCCATGCCGTCTTGCCGAGGCATGGCAACAGCATTTTGTAGAAATTCCTGAAGGCACGGGAATAGCTCTGTGGCGCATTCCAGACGTTTGCGTCGTGGATGCAGACGATATGCTTCCGGGAAAGCAGTGGTCCCGTGTTGCAGAGGCTGAGCAATCCGCCGCTGTCGAGTGATAGCGGGAGCCGGGTCTGCTCCCAGATATGTCCGCTCGTGCGGCCGATCTCGTGGCGTTCGATGAAAGCGAGGGGGATCTGATCGGATCCGGGCGGGCAGTGCAGTCTCACTTCAAGCCCGCGGGCGAGGGGCCCCTGTTCCGCGATCAAGGTGTCGAGCGAACCAACGAGCTCGCGCGCATAGCGCTGGACGCCTGTTGTCGGCTGGGAAAGAAAGCGCCCATTGATTGTCCAACGCCGTGTCATGCCGACCCCCTTTGACACCTTCAGTGTGGGGCAGCAAAGACGCCTGGTCACGATGGCCATCGGTTCATCCGGCTAATCGCGAATCATCCGGATAGCCGAGGCTGGACAGTGTGCCTACCTCAAACGTTTGAGGGCCTGAGTGCCCCCGGCAATGCTAGTCTCGCACGGGGTGCAAAAGGGCTGGGGAAGTGGACATGGGCAAGCTCGAGTTCGGCACGACGGAGTCGCCACCGCTAAGGCCGCCCGGACGGCTGAATAGCCGCCGCGCCGAGACAGCGCTGGCGAGATCGCTTGCCGACGGTGCCGAATCCCCGATCGGGCATCCCGCTCGGGCATGGGCGAACCAGGAAACGCCGAGGCGACGCTGGACGATAAACGGGGATTTCACGACGCTTCGGCCGAGCGGCGTAGCCCGTTACGCCCGCGAGGTAACCCTGGCCCTCGACGCTCTCATTTTCGAAGGGCATCCCCTCGGTCGCGACCTGGAGATCGATCTCGTGGTGCCGCGCCCGCTTTCGGAACCTCTCCGCCTCAATGCCATCTCCGTGCGCGTCGTGCCCGAATTCAACAAGCCGCGACTTCCCCAATTCTGGGTGCAGGCGCAGTTACCTTGGCATGTGCCCGGAGGATTGCTGAGCTTCTGCAATCTCGCTCCGGTCGTGCTGAGGCGCCACATCGCTTGCATCCACGACATGCACACCAGGCTCATGCCGTCGAGCTACGCACGGGGGTTTCGGTGGGCGCACCGGCTGATCCTGCCGGCACTTGGCTGGCGGGCCGCGCGCATCACCACGGTCTCCCAACTGTCGCGCAGCCATCTTGTCGAGTTCGGGATCGCGCCAGAAGAAAGCATCGTCGTAACCTACAATGGAAGCGATCATGCGAAGAGATGGGATGCAGCGAGATCGTCGTTGGCCGTCGATCGCGGCAGGCCGTATGTCCTCTGTCTTGGCAGGCGGGGCCAGGAATACAAAAACATGGGACTTCTCGCCAGATTGGCATCACGCCTCGATGATATGGGCCTCGACCTCTGGATGCCAGGAGATGTCGACGAGGCTACGGTTCTACGGTACGTTCCGCAAATGCCCGGAAACATCGTCCTCATCGGCCGCATAGAGGATGACGACTTCAAGAAGGCGCTCGAAGGCGCCCTGTGCTTCCTGTTCCCGTCACGGATCGAGGGCTTCGGGCTGCCTGCCGTCGAGGCGATGGCTTCCGGCTGCCCGGTCGTGGCCTCGACCTCGCCATGTCTCCCTGAAATCTGCGGGGATTCGGCTCTCTATGCCGATCCCGACGACGTGCAGTCGTGGGCCGAGGCCGTCCGCCTGCTGATGCTTGCCCCGGACCTGCGGCAGCGCTTGGTTGCCAAGGGGCACGCCAGGGCGAACAGTTATTCCTGGCGATGGATTGCCTGGAAATACCTCGAACTCATGATCCAGGTCGACGCCGATTTCGCCGAGTTCGGCAGTTGACCCGCGACCAGACTGCGGATTGATCCCAAGGAGAGGGCGATGAACGGACGGACCGACCCCCTGGGCCTACACGCCGCGGTCGGACGGGCCTGCGGCAACATGCTTGTTTTCGACAACTCGCTGTCGATCCTTAACCGGACCGGAGCATACCACATTGCCAAGGACCTGACCCGAGAATTCGTCCCGGGCTGGGCAGGAGTCCGGTACTGGCGGCTGGGTTCCTTCGCTCCTGAGGGCCTTGTCCGGAAGATCGTCGCCCGGCTGATGATGCTGGAGATCAACTGGCTCCGGGATAGCGAAGCGTTCCTGATCCGAGACAAGGTTGACGGACCCGCCTTCCGATTGTTTCTGGATCCGCTCTACGTGCTTAGGTCACGTCTGACGAAGAACGATATCGTCCTGTGCCACGATGTCGGCCCGCTGACGCATAGCGACCTCTATGACGAACGGACCTGTTCGAACTACCGTCTGGCCTACGAGAAAATCCGGCGCGTGAGGCCTGGCGTGGTTTTCGTCAGCAATTTTTCGGCGAGCCACTTTGAGTTGCTTTTCGGGTCCGATTTTCGGTTCCTGAAGACAATCCCCCTCTACCTGCGCACCGAACTGTTCGATGGCCCGGCGGAGGCAGTCCCAAGCGTAAGCGGTGCGTTCTTTCTTACCGTCGGCGCGTTCGAAACCCGAAAGAACCAAATCGCCGCCTTGAAGGCGTATCGGGACGGCGAATTCCATCGCCAGGGGGTCGGATATATCCTATGTGGATCGCGCGGTGCCGGCCATGCAGAGATCGCGGAACTTGCAGGGACCGTGCCCGGCGTGAGGCTCATGGGGTACGTTCCCGACGCGCAGCTGCGCTGGCTCTATGCAAATGCCGAGGCATTTGTCCTGCCAAGCCTTCTCGAAGGTTTCGGGATGCCGGCACTCGAGGCGGCTTACATGGGGCTGCTGCCCATAGTATCTGCCGACAGTGCTCTCGTGGAGGCCGTCGGAGCCAATTGCTTGCAGGTGCGACCGGACTACCCCCCTGCGATCGCGGACGCAATGTGGAAAGCGCTTTCCCGGAGCCCTGCGGAGAAAGCGCCAACAAGCCGCTTGCTGCGCGACACTGCGTCAGCCGCAACCAAGGAGCGGTTCCTGCAGCAATGGAGGGAGCTGCTGATTACGGGCAGCTAGAACTGAATGTGCGAACGTTCTGCGGGCATGAAGCCGAGTTGCAACGCAATCTGAGTATTCGGTCAGCACCGACAATCATGCCGCCGCAACTGCATCCCGGAAGGTTCGGCCGGCATTCACGATTTCGTCGAACAGCGGGTGGCGGGTCATGAAAACTCCAGCCAGCCAGCCGGCCGCTGCAAGGCCCCCGGCGAATATCGCCTGTCCCGGGGATAGGTCGAAGCGGAAGCCGCCAGCAATGACCGTGGCCAACGAGCCGAGCGTCGTCAAAGCGGCAACGATGCTGCTCTTTCGGACGGCAACAGCTATTTCGTCCCACCCCACCGAGAGCCTGCGACGTACGAAACCCAAGGACACAAAGGCTTGGAACGGCACAATGACCATCAGGCTCAAAGCAGCTCCCATGAGTCCGGCAAGCAAGACCGCGGCTGTCATGATGACTGCGGAGACAGGAATGACGATCAGCGATCGCACGAACATGTCCCTGATGGAACCCATCGCCGTCATCACGGGATTGTTCAGTTCGAAGCTAAAGGTGAAGAGCGACGCGAGGGCCATGACTTGCACCAACGGTGCAACTTGTCGCCATTGATGGCCAAGCAGGATGTCCACGGTAGGATAGGACAGTGCGGCGAGGGCCAGCAGTGCTGGCCAGTGCAGTCCAGTGATGATCTCGAGGGCATGCAGATAGGATCGTTTCAGGTCGCCGCCCTGCCTGGCCGAGGCAGCAAAGGCGGGAAGGACGACTGACATGGCTCCGCCAAGGATCAGTTTGTCAGGTGTCTGGCACACGGTCAGCCCGCGGCTGAAGAGCGCCGCCGCATGTGGCGACAGGACGCGGCCCAGCAACAGTAGCGGCAAGGCCTCGTACGCCCTGTACAGGAAAACCATCGCGCCATTGTAGCCGCCGAAAGCTGCTATTCTGCGCCATTGTTTATACGTCGGCCTGAACATCCAGAAATCTGGACGGAGCGAGAGCGCCAACAGGGCAGTGACCGCACTGCTCGCCAGCCAGGCCCAGGCAAAGCTCATATAGCTGAACCCCGCCAGCGCGAGTGCGATGGTCGACAATCCGCCCGTCGCCGCCCCGGCAAAGTTGATCACGGCAACCTTTCCGAAAGCCATTTCACGACGCATCAGGGTGATGATTTGGATGGGAACCAGCTCAATGAAGAGACACACGGATACCAGCCGAAGATAGGGAACAAGTTTTTCTTCATGGAAAGAGGACGCCAGTGCCGGAGCGGCGGTGACCAGAAAGGCGGCAATTGCCGCCGTGAGGGCGAGCATCATGCTGAAAGTCCCGCGGATGTCCTCCCTGCTTAGGACCGGACGCTGGATCATGAAGCTTGAGCTGGCGAATTCCCGCGCCGACAGGGCGATGCCGAGGATTGCCAAACAAATCACGGAAATCCCGATTTCCTCGGGGGTCAGGATGCGGGAAACAGCTGCGATGGTGGCAAAGTTGAAACCGATCACGATGTAGCGATCGCCCGTGCTAAGCAGAAGTGCGCGTTTGACGCTCATGATGATCCTGAATGCCGGCTCGGGGTGAACAAATGCCGACGATGATGTCTGGGTTGGCCTGGCGTTCTCAGGGCAAGAGAACATAAGCAGGAGGTTCGAAGTAGAAGCCAAAAGGAGGTAGGTCCGTCCCGCGTTTGGTTGAGACGCAGGGTCGCCAAGCCTCTCTGTTAGATGGCCTCGAAAGCAGTCGCCCTGTACTGAGAGCACCGTCCTGCGCGGCGGCCGAAAGGCTATGAACCGCGTTCAAAGGAGGTAGCCGGGTAAGGGGCGGTCTCCCAATAGCCAAATTGTTCCGGTTTCCGACGAGGGTAGTGTGGCAGCCTGATGAAAATCGGGACTCTGACATGTTGAAATGCGCATTGATAGGGGCGGCCTGGCTGCTTGCCACGGCCTCGTCGTCCGCTGGCGATATTGTGTGGGGCGCTAACGGCCACCCCATAACAGCCTATCCAGGCATCGCGATCGAGCGCCAGTTCGACTACCTCGAAGATCTGGGGATGAAGTCCTACCGCGTGAACGTCGCCGACGTTTCTTCAGCGGACCGCTTGGCTGAACTCGTGGCGCAGGGCAAGAAGCACGGGATCGAGGTGCTGCCCGTGATCACGCCCGGCAACATCGACCTGGACAAAGACGGAATCGAAGAACTCTACGGCAAGGGGCGCGCGCTTGCGGTCGCATTCGGGTCCCGGTTCAAGGACGATATCCCTGTCTGGGAACTGGGCAACGAGATGGAGAATTACGCCATCATCAAACCTTGTGAAAAGCGCGACGACGGCTCCACCTACCCCTGCGAATGGGGTGCGGCGGGCGGGACCGGAGTACTGGACTACTTCGGGCAGCGCTGGGCCAAGGTCAGCGCCGTGCTGAAGGGACTGTCCGACGGCATGAGCGAAGTCAGCCCCGGCAGCCGCAAGGCCATCGGTACTGCAGGTTGGGGCCACACCGGGGCATTCGAACGAATGAAGCAGGACGGCATCAAGTGGGACATCTCGGTCTGGCACATGTACGGCCAGGATCCGGAGGCTGCCTTCAAGGTGCTCGCCAGCTACGGCAAGCCTATCTGGGTCACTGAATTCAACAATCCTTACGGCAGCCAGCGGAGCGAACGACAGCAGGCCGAAGGATTGATGCAGGCTATGGTGCGGCTGCGCGAGCTGCAGGCCAAGTACAAGGTGGAAGCCGCCCAGATCTATGAGCTTTTGGATGAAACCTATTGGGCGCCCGACTTTGAAGCATCGATGGGGTTGGTTCGTCTTGTCGGCTCCGCGGAACGCGGCTGGAGTCCGGCAGGACCCAAAGCCGCCTACGTTGCGGTCAGGGACCTGATCCGCGGCCCGAGGCCGCAGCCAAGGCCGCAGCGGGATTGCGATCTGGCGGACGGTCAGAAAATCGTGACCGTGACGATGCGCCAAGCGAGTTTTGCCCATTGCCTGATATTGGGGCGCAAGGCGAGCGATGAAGACATCGAAGCATGGTCTGCAGCCCTGGACGACAACTTAGCCGATGTCCCCAAGATGATGATCGAACTCATGCATTCGCGGGAATTCATGAGGAAGTACTCCATCATCGGCTTGAGCGATCGTGCCTATGTCGGCTTCCTATACCGCTTGCTCATGGACAGGGACGGCGACGGGTACGGGCTGGACATTTACTCCAAACAGCTAAGGGAGGGGTCGATGTCGCGGGATACCATTGCCCGCGGCATGATCACCTCCAGCGAATTCACCAACAAGTATTCTGTCCACCTTGGCGCGAACGCGAAGACGGATCCCGGCACCAGTGCGGCAAACTAGCCTACGACGCAGATGGAGGTCTGGACCGCTATGAATATACGCTTCTGTGGTTTCGCCTTTTGCCTGCTGGCCGTGATGACATTCGGCGGCCAGGCTTGCGAAACAGCGGTAGCGACCCAAACCGAGAGGCCGTTCCCTCTGCGCGTACAAGCCGGCAAACGATATCTGCAAGACGCTTCTGGTTGTGCCTTTCTGATGAACGGCGACACCGCCTGGTCGCTGCTCGGCGATTTGACCCGCGAGGAGGCAGATCTCTATCTTCGTGACCGACGCGCTCGCGGATTCAACACGGTGCTGATCAACCTTGTCGAGCATCGTTTTGCCCGCAACGCCCCGGCCAACGCCTATGGGGACCGACCTTTCGTTCGCGATGGCGACTTCAGCACGCCCAACGAAGTCTATTTCAGGCACGTCGACTGGGTCTTACGCAGGGCACGCGATCTCGGTTTGGTCGTGCTGCTTGCCCCTGCCTACCTCGGCTACGGAAGTGGGGACCAGGGCTGGCACAGGGAGATGGCCGCCAGCGGGGAAAAAACGCTCCGGGCTTACGGTCGATTCGTCGGACAGCGCTACGGCAGCCTCGGAAACATCGTTTGGGTGGAGGGTGGCGACTTCAATTTGCCGGACAAGGGCTTGGTCAGGGCTGTCGCCGAGGGAATCCGGGAAACTGACCCGGATGCCCTGCAAACTGCCCACAACGCGCCTGAAACGGCGGCTCTGGACTACTGGCGGAAGGAACCCTGGCTCTCGATAGACAATGTCTACACCTATCAGCCGGTCCACGCGGCGGCCCTGGTCCAGCCCGCTTTAGGCGAAATGCCTTATTTCCTAATGGAGAGTGCCTACGAAAACGAGTTCGGCGCAGACGCGCACCGCGTACGGATGCAGGCCTACCAGGCAATACTTTCCGGGACTACTGGACACCTGTTCGGCAACCACCCTATATGGCACTTCGGCGGACCCGGGCTGTGGCCAGCGGAAACAGCCTGGCAGAAGGCGCTCGACAGCCCAGGGGCGAGGAGCATGCAGGTCCTCCACGATTTCTTTTCGTCGATCACCTGGTGGCAGCTCGAACCTGATACGGGAAACGATTTCCTTACCGCAGGACAAGGCAACTACAATGCCCGGACAATGTCCGCGCGGACGACAGACGGGGCGCTCGCAGTCGTCTATCTCCCCAATGGGAGGGGCATTACCCTTGACCTTGCAAAGCTCGCAGGGCAGCAGGTATCGGCTCGCTGGGTAGATCCCTCCACGGGAAGGAGTGAGGCAGCTCCCGGGTCGCCTTTTTCGGCGGATGTCCGCTATTTCGCGCCGCCAACGGGCGATCACGCCGATTGGATATTGGAACTCCATTCGCACCCGGTACAAAGCCAATGACCGCCAGGATTGACGCCGCAGACAAGTTTGACAGCCTCGCAAGCGCCAAGGCAATCAAGGCGGCATCTCATGATCCAAGCGAGCATCGGACTGGCCTGCGTAGGGGGCCTCAAAAGATAGCGTTGTTCGGGCTCTTCGGCAGCGGCAATCTCGGCAATGATGGTTCGCTCGAGGCCATGGTCGGGTTCTTGAGAAGAGAGAGGCCCGAGGCGGAACTTTTGTGCATCTGCGGCGAGCCCGGCGTCGTCAAACAGACATTCGGGATCGAGACTTTGCCAATTCGCCGGAATGGACCGGCGCGCGGCCTGTCGGGAACGATCAACAGGCTATTCTTGAAGATCCCCGGAAAACTCGCCGATTTCGCGCATACGGTCTGGCACGTCCGCAAGGCTGACGTGATGATCTTCCCTGGCACCGGCATCCTGGACGATTTCGGCGAAAGGCCAGCGGGAATGCCTTACGACATCCTCAAATGGTGCCTTGCGGCCCGGTTGGCTGGGACGCGCATTGCCTTTGTCAGCATCGGTTCAGGACCGATCAGGAACCGAGTGAGCCGCCTTCTGATGATTTCGGCTGCCCGGTTAGGCCATTACCGGTCCTACCGAGACCTCCAATCCAAAGAATTTATGGAGAGTGTCGGCTTCGACACCCGTGCAGACGCGATCTATCCGGACCTCGCCTTCGGCCTGCCGGCGCCGACATCGCCTCTTCGCGGTCGCCCCGAGGCGCTGAGGGTGGGTGTCGGCGTCATGGCCTATCGCGGCTGGTACGGCTTTGCCGAAGGCGGCCAGTCAATTTTTTGCCAGTACGTTGGCAAGCTGGCAAATTTCGTCGTCCGTCTCTTGGACTGCGGGCACGAGGTCCGGCTTCTTACAGGCGACGCCGAAGACCGCATCGCCATCGATGCGCTCCAGGCGGCAGTGAGAAACTTCCGGCCCGAAGCAAAGCTCGCATATGAGCGGGTCAATTCGCTGAGCGACGTCATGGGTCAGATGGCGCTTACCGACATCGTCGTCGCAACGCGCTTTCATAACATCGTTTGTGCATTAAAGATGTGCAGGCCGACCATTTCGCTGAGTTATGCTAGGAAGAACGACGTGCTGATGGAAGAAATGGGCCTGGGCGAGTTCTGCCAGCATGTCGAAAAATTCAATGTCGAAACGTTAGTCGCGCAGTTTTCGCAGCTAACGGCAGCTAGGGAAAAACACGAACAGGCGATCAGTGAGCGGCTAGCCGCATTGCGGGAACAGGTCGGTAGGCAGGAGGCGCGCCTGCTCTTCAGCGCGATCAGTTGAAGCGCAACGCGCGGTGCTTGGGAGACACGGCTTGACAACAACAGCACCCAAAGAGTTCCGTTGCGCGCACGATCACCGCGTTCGGATGCGCGCTCTCGACGACCAATCCGGATAGGGCGACAGCCTCAATTTGCCCGCCATGCGCTGGTTACCTCATGGTGACCCTGGCAAACCGGCATTCATCCGAAAGTTGAGGACCAGGGCAGAGGCTACACCCATCGTCTGAAGGTCAAAAACGACGCCAAGATGCTAGCCTGCTGCCGGTCCGGCTCGTACGAGCGGCAAACCATTTCGATGGAGACGATGCTGAAGAAGCCCAGGAGGACGTAAGCGATCTTGGCAAATCCTCCCCCTCATTGGAGATTCTGATTGATGGCTAGCGTCGACATCGTCATCCCTTGCTTCAATTACGCGCATTTCCTGCCGCAATGCGTTCAAAGCGTTCTCATCCAGGGGATCGAGGATGTTAGGATCGTCATCATCGACAACGCCTCCACCGACAACAGCGTCGAGGTGGCACATCGGCTGGCGGCGAGCGACGACAGGATCGAGGTCATTTGCCATCAGGCAAATCTAGGCTCCCATGCCTCATTCAACGAGGGCGTGGATTTGGCGCGCGCCGATTATTTCATGATCCTCTGTGCCGATGATTTGCTCGTACCAGGTGCCCTTTGCCTTGGGGTGGCGCTGCTCGACCGTTTCCAAGAGGTGTCGTTTGTGCTGGGCAAGCACAGTGCACCGTTGGCGGGGAACGACATTCCTGCCTTCGTTGCGAATGCCGACGGCTGGACCCTGACGGATGGGGACCGGTTGATCGAGATGTGCTGCCGGAAGATGAAATTCAACTTGACTGCCCATGCAATGCTTGTGCGTACATCCGTGCAGAAAGCAGTGGGCCACTATCGGCCGACCGTCCCACTGCTCGATGATCTGGAAATGGCGCTGCGCTTGGCCCGCCGCGGATCCGTTGCGGAGCTATCCGTGCCGCTGGCGATAATACGGGAACACACGACCAATATCTCCCAAGTCATGTGGCAGGACGCACTCCGCAGACTGCAGGAGTATGAAACCGTGTTGGACAGCTTCTTTGCTCACGAAGGTAGCACCATGCCCAACTCACCAAGGCTTTATCGCACGGTCCGTCGCCATTTGGCTGCAGCCGCCTACTGGTCGGCGATATCGCATCTGATGCGGGGCAAGCGCACAGCAGGCATGGACCTTTTCAAGTTCGGCCGAAGGCTCGATCCGGCTTCCATGCTTTTGCCGCCGATCGGTCATCTGTTCAGGACAGACGGTTCCCTCAAACGTGCGAAACGGTTCATTTTAGAGGCCCTCGGGGGTGCACGCCAGTAGCCGTATTTTCGAAGAATTAAACATTGACTGGGGGCTGGGAATGCCGGATCTAATCGACTCTTCACCAATCGCAGCACAACATACATGCCCGAAAACTACCGGAAAGGCCGCAGTAATTCTTGTCACCGACAAGAATTACTTTCTGCCGACGTTTGCAGCAGCATTGTCCGCAGATGCACACACCTGGGGGGATACCTCTATCTATCTGTTCGTCGTCGATGCGGAGGAAGCGTGGTTACAGCAATTTGGCGTGGCTGTTTCCGGAACGAAAATTTCAATCAGAGCGGCTAGCTTCCCGCAGTTGGCCGAACTCTCCCGACTTCATCGCGACGTCGTTCCCCCCATCGCGCTGGCACGGCTATGGATCGGTTCACTGTTGGGGGAGGATATCGAACGTTTTCTGTACATCGACGGCGACACCATGGTGGATGACGAGCTCGAGACCTTATTGGCCATCTCGCCACCCGAGTCCGGTCTGATGGCGGTGTCGGACTTCATGAGAATATACGTAGACGAACTAAGTTTTTCTAAGCGCAGGGATATGGTGTATCTCAGAGATTTGGGATGCAATGCGATCTCTTATTTCAATTCCGGTGTAATATATGCGTCAAAAAACGCATGGAATTCTATCGCGGCGTCGGCAATTGGTTTTCTACGCGAGCACCCCGACTGCTGCATCGCATCCGACCAAAGCGCGCTCAATCACGCGGCTCGGGGAAACGTCAACTTACTACCTCTGCGCTACAACTATCAGAGCGAATATATGATGGCGCTGGACCCGCGCGAGCGAGGAATCAAGCCGACGATCTGGCACTTCGTTGGCGCACCTAAGCCCTGGGACGCACCGGGCTGGCCCTGGGATAACTATTTCAACAGGTTCTACCGCCAAGCAGAAGCATTGCTCGAAAACTGCAATATTACACTTCCGATCCCCCCAAAGGCGCAGATGGTCGCGGGTCTTTCTCATCGGGAGCGCAACAGATTTCGCATGAAGTGGGTGTATCCCTGGCGAAGACTTACACGCAGGCAAAAGATCCTGTCCTTGCTATTACAGTGACACGTGCGGGCCATGCGGAGGTCGGTACGGACGGCGCTACTGTCAGGGAAGCTCTTGCCGACATCGATCTTATCATTGCCGTCGATCCTCTCGAATGGTTCTCTCAGTCCGCAGGGGTCATCCCACGCACAGCCATGGCCGCCTACCGGAGCATGGCGGCGCATGGCACGTGTTGAAGCGTTGCAGACACCCTGGGGGACCGACGTTCCTCTCGCTGCCTTCCCTGCGCACCGCATGACCAAGAGACCTCCGGATTGCGGGCCGTCGGATACCATCCGCCGTGGAGCCGGCGTCGCATGGAGCAGCCCCGTTGCTGATCGGAAACAGTCGAGCAGCCTAACGGATGTATGGCGATACTCCAAAGGATGGTGCGCTCAACCTTGTCGCCGTCCTGTTACTCCCATTGTTCCGCTTGTCGGTCAGGCATTATTTCCTGAAAAGGTAGGCATCGTGCAACCGCCCGGAACCAGGACGAGTGGTCGCCGGCAGGAAGTGACATGCATATGGGTGCGCGGGGGAACCAGCCGTATGAAGGAAATACCGGGCTGCCGCCTGCCCGAGCAGGTCTGAAAACAGATGCAGGTCTCTCCGGTTGGTCTCATCGTCTGCGCAGGAGTTCTGCTGACGGCAATTTACTGCCGGGCGCCGTTAATCATAGGACTGCTCGCATCGCTGGCTTTCGGCTCTACAGCCCTGATGACGCTCAGTTCTCTGGGAGGGTCGTCGCCGCTTATCTACACTTTCTTCGGGTTCCTTTTGTTGGCGGGGGTCGCCGCCAGGAGGCGGATCTGGCAGGACCTCGGCGACGCATTCGGCAAGATCCGGCCCATATGGGTACTCGTTGGCCTCATGTTTTATGCAGTGGCAGGCGCGTGGCTGTTCCCGCGCCTGTTTGCGGGACAGACTAGTGCGTTCGTCCAATCCAAGACGCGCCACGGCGTCGTCATTGAGGCGTCGCTCGAGCCGGTCTCGTCCAATATCTCGCAAACCGGATATTTCATTCTTGGCGGCCTCACCGTCATTGCCCTATGCATCCTGCTCCTGAACAAGGACAGGATGGACGAAGTTCGGCGAGGGTTTTTCATCTGGTGCATCCTCCATGTCGCCATGGGATTGCTCGACTTTGTGGGCAAGCTCGCGGGAGCTGGGGACCTTCTGCTGGTGATCCGAACTGCCAACTACGCGATGCTCACAGAGCAGGTCCAGGCAGGCTTTTTCCGCATTGCCGGAGCCTATTCCGAAGCATCGGCCTTCGGCGGCGTCTCCCTGGCGTGCCTTTCGTTCTGCTACGTCTACTGGCGCAAGACAGGCTCTCGGCTGGCCCGCTGGCTGTCCGCGGTGCTGCTAGTCTTGCTGCTTCTTTGTACGTCGTCGACAGCATATGTCGGCTTGGCCGTATTCAGCGTTCCCGTGGCTTTTTCCCTCGCTCGTTCGTTTCTGGCCGGTCGAATTACCACTGACGAGATCCTGATCGTCGGGCTCCTATCGGCCGGGGTCTGTGCTGTAATGGCAATCATCCTCTACAACGAACGCCTCCTCGACCCGGTCATTGAGCTCATTGACTCGACCATTATAAACAAGGGCAGCACAGACTCCGGCCATGAGCGGGCTTACTGGAATATCAAGAGCCTCCAGTCCTTTGCCGACACCAGCGGCCTGGGCATCGGATTCGGCAGCTCGCGCGCTTCCAGCTGGCCGATTGCTGTGGTCTCGCAACTCGGCTTGGCAGGCAGCCTGATGATGGCGGCGCTTCTGGTCGTCTTAATCCGCGGACTTGGCGAGCTCAGGTCGTATGTCGACCGCGAAACGGATGCCGTGGTGTCGTCCGTACGTGCATGCGCCTTGGCCGCAATCGTTGCCGCTTCCATTTCGAGTGGGACCGCGGACCCAGGCATCGTGTTCTTCATCGCTCTTGCCGTCATCGCCGCAACCAGGGTCCGCGCCCGCAGGAACAGGCATGCCCTGGCCAGGCAATTGCCTGGACAGCAGGAATCATCGATCGACGATCCGGCTGTCTTGCGACCAGCGACCAATCCAATCGACCAGGAATTCATCAGCCTGTCCGACATTACAGGTTTCCTGAAGTTGTATGCTCGTTCAATCATGGGTTGCCTAGCGGTGGGCATCCTCGCCGCAGGAATCTACGTTATTACCACTGAGCGCATGTACAGGGCGAGCACCCAAATTCTCATCGAGCCGAACCTCTCCAAACTCCTCCAGCAGCAGTCCGGCAAAGTGAACCTGTCCCTGGATACGGCGCAGATCGAAAGCCGGATCGCCCTGATGAGGTCCGAAAAGAACGCCCTGATGGTCATAGACGAACTCAACCTGCGGCACGACGCGACCTTCAATCGGCCGCAAAATCCTACCTTGGCTGAACGCTTCGACAGGTTCAGCGCGTTCACGCTGAAAGCGCTCGGCTTCCAAACAACCGAGAATGCCTACGCTTCCGAATCGACTGGCGAGGGGGTGCCGCCCCTGGACGGTGCTGACAGCACAACACCCGAGAGCGCAGAATTCAAGCGCAGCCGCCGTACCATGCTGACTTTTCAGAACGGGCTCGACATTCGTCGGCTCGGTGGCTCGTACGCGATCGAAATCTCGTTCAGCTCCCATGATCCCGAATTGTCGGCAAAGATAGCCAACGCCACCGCGAACGCCCTCGTGCTCGAACAGCTGGTGACCAAGGGAGCGGAGGCTCACGAGGATGGCGCATGGCTCGACAAACGTCTGGGCGCGCTGCGGAGCCAAATGAACAATGCCACGCAGATCGCACAGGCATTCCGCGCCCGGCACGACTACAACGTCGCCAGACCAAGCGGCAAAGGTAAGACGAAATGGGACGCAGGCGAGGACACCCAAGAGCCTA
Organism: Mesorhizobium sp. M1050; assembly: GCF_040318715.1. Lineage (NCBI taxonomy): Bacteria > Pseudomonadati > Pseudomonadota > Alphaproteobacteria > Hyphomicrobiales > Phyllobacteriaceae > Mesorhizobium > Mesorhizobium sp. M1050. Next base: position 28,563 of record NZ_JAMYMV010000049.1, read on the forward strand.
CGCTCGAGGAACTCGACCTCACTGCCGACATCTACCGCAAGATGTACCGCAATTTTTTGCAGGCGCACGCCAGTTCTCTGAACCAGCAGTCTTATCCGATTGCAGACGTCCGGGTCATCACACCTGCTGCGCTGCCGCTGTCAGCCGGCCATCCGCGGCCCGAGCTGGTGTTGGCTTTTGGCGCTCTGTTCGGCATCATGGTTGGAGTGGGCCTGGCCTTCGTCCGCAACCTGTTGGACAGGAGCATTCGTTCCTCGCAACAAATCCGCGAGGGGCTCGGTCTGGAATGCCTGGGCGAGTTGCCGCCATTGGGCCGCAAAGGAGGCCGAACGGATGAAGTGACAAGCTCGCCGTATTCGCCCTTCAGCCATAGCCTCAGGCGCGTCAAGACCGCGATCAGCCTTGCAGGAGCCGGCCATTCCATGAAATGGCTCGGCATTACGTCAACAGTGGAAGGGGAGGAAATTTGCTCGACGGCAACCAACCTCGCTTCGCTCTATTCGATCTCTGGCCAGCGCGTGCTGATCCTCGACGCGGACGCCCCCAACCCGGAGCTGACGAAGCTGCTGGTGGCGGGATCGCCTGCCGCTGGCGAGCACGCAGCTGGCCCCGCCGCGCCAAGAATAGTGCCCGTGCCGAACCGGAAGTTCGACATGCTTCTATGCTCGTCGTCTGACGCCTATGAACTGCTCGTCCAGGAGAAGGTGCGCAGCGCCTTCAAAGGATTGGAAGCGTACGATACTGTCATCGTAGTGCTTCCGTCATTCACTTCTGGACCTGCCAAGTTGACGGTCAGCCCGGTTCTGGATGGCGTCATCTTGGTCGTCAAATGGGGCAGAACCTCCATGGACGCGCTCAAACAACTCGTGCGGTCGATGCAAGCGAGTAAGGCGCCGATAGCCGGCGTATTGATCACCGGGGCCCCTGTTCAGTCACGAAAGTATCTCGCTGCCTACGGACTGCCCTCGGCCAGCCGGCTTTTCCTCCGCAAGTTGCGACTCTTGGCTACGCGGATCGGCAATGCTGCTAGCCGTCCGTTCTTGGGGCTTAGGATTTAACCTCACGAGCGGTGGGTTACTCCTTTTGTCCCTCTTGCGGGCAAGCCCCGCTTGCTGGGAAAATTCCTTTGACAAGCGTCAGGCGTCCGACTACCCGGATCGGGGCGACTACACACGAATGTTCCCGGTGGTCCCTCTCGCGGGTTGGCTGGAAAAAGTGCCGATATTGCCTCGCTCGTGTGAAATGCGCTCCAAGCAGGCCAAGTGCCGAAATAGCCAAATGCCACATTCCATTCATCGAAAAAGACGTAGGTTACGAACTATTTATGTTGCCATAATTTCTGTTGTCGCCGCTGTGATGTCGGGAGCTCTGTTTTATAATAATATGCCTCAGCCGTTGGACGAGGCGAAGAGTACAAAAATCTGGCACTCTTTCACGTGGCGAATACAACTCTATACGCGCAAGGCGCTTGGGGGAGTTCCCGACTTATCCTGGCCGGAACTGCTCCAGATGACGAACCCGTCGAGCGGGTTCGTCTTGACTCCGACGGTGACGGAGGGGCGATCCCTAGATGCCGCAGTCATTAATCCTCATGTCGGCGCGGAGGACCGCGCCAGCGGCGCCGAAATATTTCGCAGGCGCTGCGCGGCCTGCCACGACGGATCCGGCGCGCGCGCTCCCCTGCTTGACCGGTCACTCACACATGGCGACAGCGACCTGGCCATTTACAAGGTCTTGCGCGATGGCATCGCGGGCACGCCCATGGCTTCCAACGCCGACCTGTCCTTCGGCGATCGTTGGAGGGTTGTAGGCTATATCAGGTCGCTGCAGACGGAGGATTCCGCCAGGAACGTAGACCGCGCGGCTCACCTCGATCTCCGCGTGAGCGACGGCGACCTGCTGGCGGCGAATGCAGACCAATGGTTGACCTATTCTGGTTCCTTGGACGGTCGGCGCTATTCGGCGCTTGCTGAAATCACAAAGGAGAACGTGTCCCGACTGCAGGTCCGCTGGATTCATCAGTTCGACACTTCCGACCGAATTCTTGAGGCAACGCCTCTCGTCGTCGCCGGAACGTTGTTCACCACCGAGCCCCCAGCCAACATCATTGCCTTCGACACTCGGTCGGGTAACGTGATCTGGAAGTACCAAAGACCTGTCCCCGACAACCTACCGATGTGCTGCGGGCGGGTGAACAGGGGGCTTGCTGTTCTGGGCAATACTCTCTTTTTGGGCACCTTGGACGGGATTTTGGTCGCCGTCGACGCCAACACAGGAAAGGTCGTTTGGGAAACCGAGGTTGCCAAACCTTCCGAGGGCTTCACGATGACCGGAGCGCCACTGGTCGTTAACAAGGCTGTCGTGGTTGGAGTTGCCGGCGGCGAATTTGGCGCTCGTGGATTCCTGGCCGCCTACGATGTGACAAGCGGCCAACAGCTGTGGAAGTTCTATACGATACCTGGCCCTGGCGAACTGGGGCACGACACATGGGAGGGCGAAGGCTGGCAATCCGGCGGCGGCCCAACATGGATCACCGGCAGCTACGACCCCTCGCTCGATCTTCTTTACTGGGGAGTGGGCAATCCAGCTCCTGACTATGCCGGCGAGACACGCCTCGGCGACAATCTCTTCACTAACAGCGTGATCGCGTTGCACGCGAAATCAGGCAAGCTGGCATGGCATTTTCAGTTTACGCCGCATGACGAACATGACTGGGATTCCAACCAAACGCCGATCCTTGCCGAACTCAAGGTCCATGGCGTCGATCGCCAGGTGATTTGCTGGGCAAACAGGAACGGCTTCTACTATGTGCTCGACAGGGTCACAGGGGAATTCCTGACTGGAGTGGCCTTCGTGGAGCAAAATTGGGCCGACGGTCTCGATTCCGCAGGACGGCCGATCATGTCTCGCGGCGTTTCGGCTTCGGGACGCCTGACTAAGCCAGGTGGCGGGGGAACGAATTGGCAAAATCCGGCCTTCGATGCGAGCCAGGGGCTGGTCTTCGTGCCGACGACCGAGGGGGCATCCATTTTCTCAAAGACCAGTGGCAAGGAAGTCGCGCAGGGGCAGGGAGGGCTGTACGTTGGGAGCGGGGCCGCGTGGGTCACCCCACCCGTCGCGGCGGTGCGAGCGCTCGATGCAGCGACTGGTAAAAGGATGTGGGAATTCCGCTCGCCCTCGGCAAAGGACACAGGCTACAGCGGCTTGCTCGCGACTGCCGGCGGCTTGGTGTTCGGCGCCTCCGGAGAAGTCCTGTTCGCGCTCGACTCCGCCACCGGACGGGAGCTCTGGCGCGCACGGCTTGGCGGGGAAACGAAAGCGGCTCCGATCTCGTTTATGGTGGACGGTCGGCAGGTCATTGCGATCGCAGCCGGGCGGGCACTGTTTGTCTTGGGACTGTGAGACCGCCGGAGGCCATGTCTGGGGTGACGAGAACCAGCCGACAGATTTGCCGGGACTCCAAATCCGATCTGCCAACATCGTGGAGCTCCAGGTCCGCCGCCTGGTCGCCGATCGAGGAAAACCAAAGTTCGGGCGACGCGTGACAGTGAGGCAAAGCCCTCGAAAGGACTAAGAGCGTACCACTCGAAAGAGGTAGTGGGCGCCAAGGCTTCGTCCAACGGGGCATCCTGGCCGCCTAATGGCGTTCTCCCGCACTGCTTTCTGCACAAGTAGCCTCTACGATCATATCTGCGGAGAGGTGCGCGATGAAAGTCATGGTAACCGGCCATCAAGGCTATATCGGCTCCGTAATGGTGCCTATGCTGCTCCGCGCCGGGCATTCGGTGACGGGTTACGACAGCGATCTCTACCGCCGCTGCACCTTTGCCTCGGGCGGAGCGCAGGCTTCCGTTCCATCGATCCAAAAGGACGTCAGGGATGTGCATGCGCGCGACCTGGAAGGCTTCGACGCCGTCATCCACCTGGCGGCTCTTTCCAACGACCCGTTGTCCGATCTCGATCCGCAAATCACCTATGAAATCAACCACAAGGGCAGTGTTCGCTTCGCGAACGCCGCGAAGAAGGCCGGCGTGTCACGGTTCCTTCTCGCGTCATCGTGCAGCAACTACGGGCAGGCGGGAGAGGAAATGGTTGACGAAACGGGCGAGCTGAACCCGGTCACGCCCTACGGCTGGTCCAAGGTGCTCTCGGAACGGGATATTTCCGAATTGGCCGACAGCAGCTTCTCTCCCACCTATCTCAGGCCCGCCACAGCCTACGGCGTGTCGCCCCGGCTCCGCTTCGACATTGTGCTCAACAATCTGGTCGCCTGGGCCGTCACCAAAGGCGTGATCCTGCTGAAATCCGACGGAACACCGTGGCGGCCGATCGTCCATATCGAAGACATTTCCAGGGCGTTCATCGCCGGACTGGAAGCGCCGCGCGAGATCATCCACAACGAGGCCTTCAACGTGGGACGTACGGACCACAACTACAAGATCCGCGAGATTGCCGAGATTGTCGCCGAAGTCGTACCGGGCTGCCGGCTTGAATTCGCGTCGGATGCTGGACCCGACAAACGGTCCTATCGCGTCAACTTCGACAAGATCGCGCGCGCCCTTCCGGCCTTCAAGCCGCAATGGGATGCGCGCACGGGCGCCGAGCAGCTTTACCGGGCCTACAGCGCGTCGAATGTCACACTCGAGGAATTCGAGGGGCCACGCTTCCAGCGCATCGGCCATATCAGGTATCTTCTGGCCAACCGGCTTTTGGACGAGCGGATGCGCGTTACTGAACCTTCGCGAAAGCTGGAGGGAGTGGCAGGTTAACGGGAATGGAACACATAAGTCCCTGGGGACTCGGCCCGCTTGCGTCTTCCACCACTCTCGGCCAGGAAATCCATGCCCTGGCCGAACGTCTCTTTCCGATTTGCAGGAGCATCACCGGGGACGGTGTGCGACAAACGCTTGATATCCTGTCGGGGCACATTGACCTAGAGCGGCATGAGGTACCCACCGGGACGCAGGTGTTCGACTGGACCGTTCCAAAGGAATGGGACATTCGCTCGGCGAGCATCACAGGCCCGGACGGACAAACGGTCCTGGATTTTGCCGACTCCAACCTGCACATCGTCAACTACAGCTTGCCATTCAAGGGGACACTGCCGCTCAGCGAGCTGAGGTCGCACATCCATACGTTGCCAGAACAGCCGCAAGTGATCCCCTACCGCACCTGCTACTACGCTCCGACATGGGGCTTCTGCGCAGACTACGACCGTGTGGCCAAAATGCCTGACGGTCTCTACCGGGTGGAGATCGATGCCGAACTCAAAGACGGGAGCCTCACTTATGGCGAATACCTGCACCGCGGGCAGACAGAGCGGGAATTCCTCCTTTCGGCACATATATGCCACCCGTCATTGGCCAACGACAATTGTTCAGGCCTGGCTCTGCTGGCGACCCTTGCTAGAAGCCTGGAGGCAAGGAAAACACGATACAGCTACCGCTTCCTGTTCGCTCCGGGCACGATCGGCGCGCTCGCGTGGCTGTCCCGCAACCAGGACCGGACACATCTCATCGACCACGGTCTGGTGCTTTCATGCGTGGGTGATGCAGGACGGCCAGCATACAAGCGCAGCCGCCGCGGCGACGCCTTCATCGACCGCGCCATGGCCCACGTGCTCGGGCGCGAAACCGGGGCAAAATTGATGGATTTCTCCCCTTACGGCTATGACGAGAGGCAGTATTGTTCGCCGGGCTTCGATCTGCCGGTCGGCATGTTCCAGCGCAGCGTCCATGGGACCTTCCCCGAATACCACACGTCTGCCGACAATCTCGACTTCATTGGACCCGAGCACCTGGCGGATTCCTTCCGGATCCTGATGGACGTGATCGAGATCGTCGAAGAAGACTGGACGCCATTGAACCTTTTTCCCAAGGGCGAACCACAACTCGGCACGCGGGGCCTATACGCCGCGCTGGGAGGGCAGAAGTCTTCGGGGGCAACGTCGATGGCCCTGCTTTGGGTGCTCAATCTTGCCGACGGCCGGCATTCGCTTTTGGCGATGGCCGAGCGCTCGGGCCTCCCGTTCAGGGAACTGGCCGCAGCGGCGGGGCTACTCTTGGATCACGGCTTGTTGGCCGACGCGGCGCCATGAACGCTATCCTGCACTAGTGTCGAACCGAATATCACGTCTGCTATTTCGATATTCCTAAGGAAATCAGGGGGAAGCTAGTGGGAATTGAAGTGTTCGTCCCAAAACTCTTTAGAAATCCATACCGGCGTCTACGATCCGTTTTGAAGAATGGAAGATTGTCTGGGTCCAATACTGAGATTTTCAATTTGATTTACAAAACTTCGATCTGGGGCAAATCGGAGAATGGAGTTGCTTACTCGGGATCCGGCTCCTACGATCCATCAGTTGCGACTTATGTTGCGTTCGTGCGGAATTTTATCACCGAGAAACAGGTTGAAAGTATCGTTGAGATTGGGTGCGGCGATTTCGAAGTCGCGCGGAAGTATGCCGACCATGCAAAACGCTATTTAGGAGTTGATGTTTCGTCGTTCGTGATCGAGCAAAACCGAGAAAAATTCGCACGCGAAGGAATTTGTTTCGAGCACTTCGATGCGAGCAAACAGGATCTTCCTAAATCCGATCTGTGCATCATCAGACAAGTTTTGCAGCACCTCGACAATGACACCATCGGTGAAATTTTGGCACGCACGGCTATACACAAATTCGTCCTGATTACGGAGCATTTGCCTGCACCGTCCAGACTCAAAAAACCAAACCTCAACAAGTGGACGGGTCCGGACACCCGCGTTGTATTCAATTCCGGTGTGTACGTTGACCTTCCACCATTTGGGCGGAAAGGAACAACGATGCTGAGTCTACCCGTAGCAAATCCGCAAGCTGGTCCCGGAGAAGAGATGAGGACGATACTTCTTGTAAACTTTTAAGGGATGGAGCCTCCGAGGCTAGAATACCAGCTTCTTCAGCAGCGGCCAGTTGATGTCCCTCTCCGACATCGCCGTCGGCATCAAGGGCCAGCCTATCGAAAAGGCAGGGTCGTTGTAGCGGACACCCCTTGACGCGTGAGGCGTATAGAATTGCGATATGAGATACGAGACCTCGGCATCATCCGTAAGGGTCTGGAGCCCGTGCGCGAACCCGGCAGGTATATAGACCTGCCTCATGTTCTGGGGCGTCAGCTCGAAGCCCAGCCAGCTGTAGCGTGTCGACGAGTTCGGGCGCAGATCCACCACCACGTCGAAAATCGCCCCGCGGACGCAGGAGACGAGTTTAACTTCGGCATAAGGGTCGTTCTGGAAATGCAATCCCCGCAGTGTTCCCTTTTTGACCGAATGCGCGCGGCTGTGTTGGACAAAGCGCGTCGCCAGCCCGCAATCGGCCATCTCCTTTTCACAGAACACCCGCGTAAAGGAACCGCGATCGTCAACCACGGGCGTCGGCTCGATCAACCAGACGCCATTCAGCTCCGTTTCGGTAAATCGCATGCCTCTAAATCCCTGCAGCCGGGCAACGACCGGCAATCTGATTGTCGCCACCGCCTGCGAGGGTGGAAGAGAGACCTAAGCCTTAGCTGGCTTCTCCGATCGCCGTATGCCGGGCCCACGCTTCCCTATAAGGATTAAGGCACCCAACGGATTGGCAAATCGAACACGGGGGGCACCCCCCCTAACCTGGGTCCAAATGCGTCCTGCGGAGCGCGGCGGACAGGTCAGCCACCCGCGTCTCCGTTTTTCAAACGGGCAGAGGGGTACGGGATGAATATTCAGGCTATCGAAATCGCTCGCGATCAGCATATGGCACGCTTGAATGTCAGTTGCAGGCTGTGCGGATCGCGCCTGCGACACAGTCTGGTCGACCTGGGCATGTCGCCTCCTTGCGAGAGCTTCCTGCAGGCCGACCAGCTTGACCAGATGGAACTCTACTATCCGCTCAATGTCCTGGTCTGTGAATGCTGCTACCTGGTGCAGCTCAAGGAGTATATGAGCCCCGAGACCATCTTCAGCGAATACGCCTACTTCTCTTCCTTCTCGACAAGCTGGGTGGCCCACTCCAAGGCATATTGCGAGGCGATCGCGAAGCGACTGGGGCTTGGCGCCCACAGTTTCGCGGTCGAACTCGCAAGCAATGACGGTTACCTGCTGCAGCACTTGCTGGCACTTGGCGTTCCCGTGCTTGGCATCGAGCCTGCGGCCAACGTCGCGCGCGCTGCAGTCGAAAAGGGCGTGCCCACGCGGGTCGACTTCTTCGGGGTGCGGCTGGCAATTCAGATGGTGGCCGAAGGGCTCCACGCCGACCTTATTATCGGCAATAATGTCTTGGCGCAGGTGCCCGACCTCAACGACTTCGTCGCGGGAATTAAGATCCTGCTCAAACCCGAGGGCGTGGTCACCCTCGAGTTTCCGCACGTCGAGCGGCTGATGGCAGAGAACCAGTTCGACACAATCTACCACGAACATTTTTCATATTTCTCGCTGCTGACGATCAATTTCATGGCGACCCGACATGGGCTGCGGCTGATCGACGTCGAGGAACTGCCCACCCATGGCGGCTCGCTACGGGTCTATCTCGCCCACCAGGGCAGCGACCGGGCCACGCGTGACAGTGTCGCCGAACTGCTCGATCGCGAAAAGAGGCATGGGCTGACGGAAATGACGACCTACGCCTCTTTCGGTTACAAGGCTCAGCGCGCGAAGCGCGATCTCCTCGCGTTCCTGATTTCGGCCAAGGAAGAGGGTAAGACGATTTGCGGTTATGGCGCGCCTGGCAAGGGCAACACGCTGCTCAACTACTGCGCTATCGGCACCGACTTCCTCGATTTCACGGTTGACCGCAATCCTTACAAGCACGGCCGCTACACACCGGGCATGCACATCCCGGTCAAGCCGATCGAGGCGATCGAGCAGGCCAAGCCAGACTACATCCTGATCCTTCCGTGGAACCTGAAGGACGAGATCATTCAGCAGATGCACCATGTCGCCGCTTGGAACGCGAAATTCGTGGTGCCAATTCCTTTCGTAACCGTGATCGATCCATCGGAGTTGAGAAAATGAAAGTCGTCCTTTTCTGCGGCGGCCGTGGGACCCGCATTCGCGATTATTCCGACAGCATACCGAAGCCGATGATACCGCTCGGCCACCAGCCGATCCTGCGCCATGTGATGCAGTGGTACAGCTACTACGGGCACGACGAATTCGTCTTGTGTCTGGGCTACAAGGCCAATGTCATCAAGGACTTCTTCCTGAATACACGGCCGCAGACCTTTTCCGATTGCGTCGTCACGCATGGAGGTCAGGAGGTAAAACTGCTCGGTGACACGATCAAGGACTGGAGCATTACCCTTCTCGATACGGGCATCTGGCGTAACATCGGAGAACGCCTCTGGGCAGCGAGGGACCACGTCAGGAATGAAAAGATGTTTCTGGCCAACTACTCTGATGGCCTGACCGACGTCGACCTTGACGATGTGATCGCGAAGTTCGAGGCCAGCGACAAGATCGGCTGCTTCCTGGCTGTGCGCGCGCCGCTGACGTATCATTTGGCCGACATCGCTGAAGACGGTCGCGTGCGCGAGTTTCGCACCACGGAGACGTCCGAGATCTGGATCAACGGGGGGTATTTCGTGTTCCGCCCCGAAATCTTCGACTACATGCGTGACGGCGAGGAACTCGTTCTCGAACCTTTCAAGCGATTGATCGACGACAACATGCTGATGGCATACAAGCACGAGGGGTTCTGGCGCTCGATGGATACGCTTCGCGACTGGCAGTCGCTTGAAGATATGGTCGAAAAGGGTGACATGCCCTGGAATATGAGTGTCACCGCCGGGAAGAATAGGCGCAGCGTGGTGTTGGCTGCATCATGAGGGGGCTTGGCCTCGCACGTGGCGGGGAGGAACTTTCGATCCTCTGCCTTGGGGCCCATTCCGATGACATTGAGATCGGCGCGGGCGGCACGATACTCGGTCTGATCGCGTCGGGGGTCAAACTGCACGTTTCCTGGTGCGTCCTGAGCGCCGGCGGCCAGCGCTCGGCCGAAGCCAGGGCTTCGGCCGAAGCTTTTCTCGAAGGATCACGCTCGTCCACAGTCGAGATTGCGGATTTTGAGGACAGCTACTTCCCCGCCCATAGCCGATCGATAAAGCAGTGGCTGATGGACGTAAGATCAAGGATACGTCCGGACGTGGTGTTGACCCACGCCAAGTTCGATGCTCATCAGGATCACCGGGAGGTCAACCAACTGACCTGGAACGTCTTCCGCGATCATCTCGTGCTCGAATACGAGATTCCGAAATGGGACGGCGATCTCTGCCAACCCAACGCCTACGTGCCGCTTACGGCAGACCTGCTGGAACGCAAGCTCGGACTGCTTTATGAGCACTTCGGGTCGCAGCGCTCCAAGGACTGGTTCGATCGCGAGACATTTGCCGGACTTGCACGGTTGCGCGGGATGGAATGCCGGGCGCCCGAGCATTATGCCGAGGCCTTCACGCTAAGGAAGGTCAAGATTCTGTAGCGGCTCGCGCGCATTTTTCGCGGAGAAATGAGCAGTGGATGACCGGATGAAACAGATTGAACTGACCGCGCGATCTGTTAATTAATTCGCTGCCGCTGGTCGAAAATACCCACAGAAAAGCCTACGGCGTTCTTTTCTACCATTTTATTTTGAGGTTGAAGGGATTTTTGTCAAAATGGGCAATGCCAACGTTGCGCCTGGATTTACTTGCAGCGAAGCTCGAATTGGAACCGTCGATGGGGGAGAAGACGGGGTTCTGGTGTGGAAATCCGACCAGCTGGTCGCCGTCCTTACCCAGATTGACGAGGAAGCCTACTGCATGAAAGGCAAATGGTTCCTCGAGACAGGCTTTGGACTGCTGAGCGGGTTGCACAAGAACTTCGATACCATCGAGGAAGCCGTTATTTGGGTGAGAAATCACACGTTTCCCGAGCTTGTTGCCACTGCAGATTGATTAGGCGGTTTCCGCAGACCCGCACGAGCCATCGATGGCTTCGACCTTGTCCTGCACCTCTGCTCGCCCTCATGGGGTGATAGCTTGTGCCTTGTTGTTTCCCGCAACCGACGAAGTGAGATCCTGTCCTATGGCCCAAGGACCAGCGCGGGATTGCCGCGATGGTCCTTGTTCGATAGGATAAGGAAGGCCTCAGACGCGTCAAGATGTTGCCGCGGGCCGGCTTTCGGATTGCCCCATGGCCATAGCATTCGGGACTTGAAAGGTCTCTGGCGTTCTCGTTGGTTCAGCTCGGCCATCACCAGTGTTGAAACGGCGGAAGACAACCTGTGACGGGCGGCCTACCAAGAAGCGGCTCGTTCCCGATTCCAGGGCCTGCGCATACACGGCCAGTGCACCATCGATGGCCTCAATCGTCTTCATGACGGCCGCGTCGTCATGCGTATAGCTGACGACGAGAGACGGCATAAGCACTCCACGCCTGATCGTCTCCTGCAGGAACAGCGAGCGATATGCCTGCGACGGCTTTCCGTCAGGGTCGAACGTGGCAAATGCTAGGCAGCAGGGACGGCCGACTACCTTGAAGTGCCTATCCACCCCATGCCGACTGGCGGCCTCTGTGATCCCCTTCTTCAGTTTCGTCCCCTGACAGTGCAGGTGTTCGATCACCGGCTCGTTTTGGTAAGTCCGCATGTTTGCGATCGCCGCCGCAAGGGCGTGGGTCTCCGCGCCATGCGTGGTCGACAGGAGAAACACCCTTGGGCGGTCCGTATGCTCGAGACCGCCGAGCCGCATATATTCGCGTTTGCCGGCGAGGGCCGAGACCGAAAACCCATTGCCAAGCGCTTTGCCGAACGTCGACAAGTCCGGCTCTATGCCATAGAGCTTCTGCGCACCGGCCGCATGCCATCTGAACCCGGTGATCATCTCATCGAATATGAGCAAAGCGCCCTTTTCCCTGCAGAGACGCTGGACTTCATGAAGGAACCCGTCCACCGGATCGTCGCCGCGGGAGGGCTCGAGGATGAGGGCTGCCAACTTGCCGGGGTGCCTGTCGAACAATTCCTTCACGCTTCCGATGTCATTGTACCGGAAAGAAACGGTGAGCTTTCGGACTGCTTCCGGAATGCCGGCATTCATAGGTGTGGTTCCGATAAACCAATCGTCCGTCGAAAAGAACGGATGATCGGAGCAGAAGGCAACGAGATCGCGACCTGTATAGGCGCGGGCAAGGCGAACTGCTCCGGAGGTCGCATCGGATCCGTCCTTGCAGAACTTCACCATCTGCGCCCCGATAAGCTCCAGGAACGTCTCGGCGCAGTCGATTTCGATCCTGGCAGGCCGCGTAAAATTCGACCCCCCTTGGAGGACCCTTTCCACCGCTCGAACCACGGGCGGGTAGGCATGCCCCAGCCCGACCGAACGATTGCCCATGCCGTATTCGATGTACTCGTTGCCGTCGACGTCCCAGACGTGGCACCCTGAGCCACGTTCGATGAAGCCAGGCGCCAGGATCGGATACTGGTCCTCCCCTTTCGCGTAGGTGTGGCTACCGCCGGGGATCAGTTCGCGACCGCGTTCCTGTAGGCGGGCGGATTTGCGAAAACGAAGGCTTTGCTCGGACATGCCAACCACTCCATTCCGGCGACAAGTCTACATGCTCGGCTCAGGTTTGCGCTTTCGCCATAAGGTTAGGAGCTAGCACTTATGGTGGATAGCCAGACAGGCACCGACTTTGCTGCCGCGCAATGGAACAGCCTTTGAGGGGGCCGCAGAACCAGATTATCGCGACCAATCGAGCGAATCGGAGCACTCCGTGAATATCTACCTGCAGCACGCGGTCAGGAGTTCGGGGCAATGAAACGATCAGAAGGAGCCATTTGTCTCGAGTGGCTCCCGGTAGCGCGACAACGCGAAATCTGTGAATTGGCGTGCAAAATTTGGACGCCGATCTGGAGTGCGCCCCTCAGACCGGACAGGGTCAAGTCGCAGCTTTGACCATCTGCCGGGCGTGTTGGTCCTCGAACTGTTGCGGGCTGAAAGAGCCGAGGGCTGAGTGCAATCGGCGGGTGTTATAGACCTCATCAATGAAGCGGGGAAAAGCGACGTCGGCCGAGCTTTCGTAAGCTATCGGATAGACGGCTTCGACCTTCATCGTCTTTATGAAGCTTTCCGCTTTCGCATTATCGTATGGATTGCCGCGCCGGCCCATCGACCCAAGAAGATCGTGCTCGGCGAGAACATTGCGGTAGATGAGTGCGGCATATTGGGCGACCCTCGGTCCGAGTGATGGACGCAGCCCGGCGGGGGTTTTCGTCGGACGTGGCGCGCTTTTCAGGGCCCCCGCGAAATCGACCGTTCACTGAAATGCTCCGTCGATGGAAAAAATACGACCCGCCGGGACTGAACCGGGTCGGGCCGTCTTGTTGATGCGATTTACTCTTAGCCCAGAGGTCTTTCCACGAAGAGATCGTTCACCTTGTAGGCCACCTCCGTGCGGTTAGTCGCCTTCAATTTCTTCATGATGTTTCTAATGTGAACCTTCACGGTGCTTTCGCAAAGATTCAGTTCGTGGGCGATAATCTTGTTCGCCTTACCGCGTCGCAGCGCCTGGGCGACCTCTGTCTGCCTGAGCGTGAACATGCCCGTCAAAGGTCGGGGGTCGCAGTCGCCTGATTTTATCAAGTGCCGCATGGAAAGGACGCTGCTGGCCGGAACGAAGATGCCTCCCGCCGCCGCCAAGTTGATCGCCTCGACACACACATCGATACCGACCGAAGTCGGAATGTAGCCGCGTGCGCCGCATTCGAGAGCCGTCAGCACCTGTGCAAGGTCTTCGGTGTCGGCCAGGATGACCAAGGGGACTGCCTTGAACTCGGACGAAATATGCCTGATTTCGTCTGCGATGCCATGATCGGTCATCTTCCGGCCGCCAAGGTTGAAGAGTATGGTTGCAAGGGAAGAGGCCTCCCCCTTCCTCACGCGCCATTCTTCGATCGAACCCATGGCGACGACCGCCATGCCCAGTTCATGGTCCTCAAGGGCCGATGCGAGACACTCTCGGTCCAAAGCCCTTCCGTCCAGCATGAGCAGGTATTGCTTGCCTGCTTCTAGGTGGAGATTTTCTGTGCCGCTGGACGGAACTCTTGTTTGATTTGTCGAACCGTAATTGTGCAGTCCTGCAGTGGAAACCATACCTACACTCACCCTTCCCCAACGAAAGCTGCCTACGGAGCCCGATAGGCACCCTCATTTCTATAGAATTGGAAGTTTGTTACCCCGCCCCATTTCTACGCTCAAGGCTGATTACTAGCCTCAAGAAAGTGGCTGCTGAGCTAAAAGCAGCTTCGGCAGTGTATGGGCTATTTATAAGAGGTCTCTAACATAAGTTAATTTTAGGTAAATTTTTGCGTTCGAGTACGACGAGGTCCCAAAACGCTTCGACAGGCTGGAGCGGGCCGAGCCTAAGACGCAGACCCCGTCCTGCACTAGGCTCTAGAATATCCTGAGCTACCGCGCCGTGTTGGAGGCACCTCCTACAGACTAGCTTCATCAGCCGGCAAATCACCGAGCTTGCGATTGATTCCGGCCGGTCTCATCCCATAGAAGGTAGTGGGGTTCGCACGCACCTCCTGACAACGTGGCATCATGCCTCCAAAAGCTTGGTTGACGACGTATGGGCCACGCTGAACACTGGAAGGCCGGCGTCTGCGCGAGCTTACGCGGCCTGTCTGCGAACAAAATGCGGAGACAGGATAGGGGAGCCACCGCCGCCCAACCCCATGGCTCCCCTATCGCTCTGCATGGCGACCCACTTCCCGCACTTGATTCTGGAACGGCAGGATCCGCCGGCAGGGCACGTGACCTTGCCCCTCTGATCTAATCCGGTTTGAAGTTCGTTCTGGCCCATCGAGAGGACCAGGACATGAAACGTAGCCGCTTCTCTGAAGAGCAGATCATCGGAATTTTGAAGGAACACGAGGCCCGCAAGCACGGGGTCAGCGACGCCTCGATCTACAACTGGAAGGCCCGCTTCGGCGGGATGGATATCTCCGAGGCTCGGCGACTGAAGGCGCTGGAGGACGGCTCAAGCGGCTTCTGGCCGACGCCATGCTCGACAATGCCGCGTTGAAGGATCTTGTGGGAAAGAAATGGTGACGCCCGCGGCCAAGCGGAAAGCTGTCGCTCGCCTGAAGGAAGGCTTCGGGATGAGCGAACGGCGGGCGTGTAAAGCCATCGGCTGTTGCCGCATGACGGTTCGCTACGAGACCAGCAGGCCGGACGACCGCGAGGTTCGCGAGCGGATGAAGGCGATCGCGCAGGAGCGACGCCGGTTCGGCTACCGGCGTCTTCTCGTGATGCTGAGGCGGGAGGGCCTGGTCGTGAACCACAAGAAGCTGTTCCGGCTCTATCGGGAGGAGAAGCTCGCCGTTCGCCGCCGTGGCGGCCGCAAACGGGCGATCGGGACAAGGGCGCCGATGTTGCCGCTGAGGCCCGACGAGCGCTGGTCGCTCGACTTCGTATCGGACCAACTCACCGACGGGCGCCGCTTCCGCATCATGGCCGTTGTCGACGACTGCACGAGAGAGTGCCTGGCACTCATCGTTGATACGTCTCTCTCGGGCATGCGGGTTGCACGCGAATTGGACCGGCTCATTACCGAGCGCGGCCGGCCGAGGATGATCGTCAGCGACAATGGCAGCGAGTTCACCTCGAACGCCATCCTCTCCTGGGCGGATCAGAACCGCGTCGAATGGCATTACATTGCGCCCGGCAAGCCGATGCAGAATGGCTTCATCGAGAGCTTCAACGGCCGACTGCGCGATGAACTGCTCAACGAGACGCTATTTACCTCGCTGGCTCAGGCGCGCGTAGCCATCGCCCTGTGGCGCGCCGACTACAACACCGCGCGGCCGCACTCCCAAATCGCCTGGCAGACGCCGGCCGAGTTCGCCAGCACCTTCAATCCGCGACGGTCGCTCGCGCTGCGCTATGCCAAAGGCTCCGCGCCAGCGCCCGTCGCTTCACCCGCCCAGCAGGGCACAACCCACGCCGGAAACGAACTCAAAACTGGATAGAAACTGGGGGCAACGTCACACGGCTGACGTCGGCAGATGAAGCCGTTCATCGTTAGGATTCGCCAGACAAGGGCATGATCTCAGGCGGTCCCTAGGGGGGTGGCCTCGCTTAGCCGCTGAATATCCAGAACCGTCCCGTCAGCTTGGATCTCGGCTTCGAAAGCCTCGATCAGTCTTTTGGCGGCTTTGCTGGCAATGTGCGACTCGGGGTAATTTGCCTGCACTACCCGCGCACGCTCGTAGATTTCCCTGAATTGCCTGATCTGGTTGGGACTGAATGCGCGATGTACCACCTGTGTGGTCATACCGCCTCTCCTCCTGGTGCCGGAACCTAAACAACCCCCCATTGCCCAGCGCTCCCATGATTTCATCATCGACACAGGATTTGCAACTGAAATCGCAACAAGCCTGGGCCGGTATTGTAAGATACTATTTTCTATGGTCGAGGCGTTCCTTAGTAGGCGTTCGCCCGATTGCGAGTTAGCCGTTTGCAGGAGGGCAGGGAAGCATAGTGAAGAACGCCATCACGAAATGGCTCAGGAAACCACTGACCAGCGCCGGTGACGCTTCGCTCGGAACAAAGGGCCGGGAGCGTTTCGCCCCACCCGAGAGAAGTGCGCAAAGCCGACCCCGTCATGAGCCGGTCGGTGCTGATCGCGGTTGACATCGACTGGGAGGAGGGTCTCAAGTCTCGATGGCATCGATCGCGACCTTGAGGTCATATAGGCCCTTGAGGGCATCGTGGGTTCCCCTTCCAGGCGGTGGCATCGTCGAAGTGCCCCTCAGATTGAGATGGGGCATAGCCGCGCGACACCATCAGCTCGGTGCGTTCATCCGCAATAGTCAGCTGACCCAAGAAGTGTGCCGAGGGATTTTGCCCTCCTGCCGCAGCAATCCTTATAGGGTAGGTGCCGTTGGCCGGCTATGGTGACAACCCGTATGCTCAAAAAAGAGAGGGCGACCGACGATTGGTTGGGGGTTGGGGTTGGGGGCACCGGTCACCCACAGGGCAAGGGGCCATGGTTGCTACAGTATGCTCAGGCCCTGCCACACTGTGCCCATTTCTGATCGTTGAAGCGAACCGAGTTTCGGTTAGCAGACCGACATCGTCAGCTGACGGCTCAACGAAGGTCCAACGAGAGCGATTAGCAGGAGGTCAAGGATCCGTTTGGTGACGTGTGGAGGCAATCAGAGGCAAAAGGAGGCCGTTAGTCATATCGATTGACACTACATCGCACGGGCAAGCCCATATGTGAAAGGCGTCAGCCCGCCCGCATCGGCGTCGAAAAACGGAGGCTCGGTTGAAATGGGAATCGCTCACCCGGGCCCGGTTCCGCGCGTCCCGTTTGACGTGCATCCGTCAAGAGCACACCGTGATCGGGGCTAACTTCACCATTCTGGGAGCGGTCACAGGGCTTAATCATAGTGGAGGAGCCGACACAATCGACGTGAATGTGGTAATTTATCTACTGGGGTTGCGCAAAGGAGCGGGTGAGTGGACCATGCTACGACGTGGCGGACTAGTCAGCCAACGGAAGGACGCCAAAGGACTCGCTCCAATCCAACAACAGCGGTCAACGATGGCTGTACTTGAGTCCGAGCGCGCCGAGAGACATCCCAAGGCTTGTGGATTGAGACGGCTTCGGTCCTACGCCCAGTGGCTCGTGCCAGATGATCTGGCCGTGTTCAATGAAGAGATCGATTGTTCCGCAATCTTCGGCGTGGCGGCAAGTCGCTGGGGAAGAGGTATCCATGGTCTCGGACAGACTAAGGGCTAACGCCCAACGAGCGGCCGAATTTCTGGAGGTGCTGGGAAATGCGCGGCGGCTGCACATTTTGAGCTTGCTGCACGACAATGAATTGCCGTTCCGGAAAATTCGCGAACGGCTCGGTATTAGCCGGGCCGCCTTGTGCCAGCACATGGCCAAGCTCCGGACAGTTGGGCTCGTGAAGGTCCGATACGAGGGCCGGAAGATCTATTATTCCTCCGAAAATCGAGCGGCGCGCGATCTGCTTTGCAAATTGAATGTCGTGGATGCTGGCCAGCAGTCTGCACAACCGGCTGCGCCCAATGGCGCTGATGTGTCAGGACCTTGTGCACCAGGCCACAGTCGGAAAAAGCTGAGCTTGTCAAAGCTTCAGCAATTCCCAGAAGACGAATGATCATCCCCAGGGATGCCAGTTTGACTCCGTTGGATCTAGAATCTAGAAGCTCACCCGCGCGATTGTTGAAGGTTTGCAGGCGTGGCCATCGATGAATTGCTTGCCATGCGCTTTTCGCTGAAGCCCAGCGCGACGCTCCAGAGACCCGCCATCGCCTCGATGTATCTCGGTGTCGATGACGTGGATGCCTTCGCCGTCATCGATGATAAGGGAGCCGTACGCATCCGGTGAAGACCGCAGACGTGCGTATCCGGCGGCCTTGAGCACCGCGGTGCTGGGGTCAAGCTTTCGATGGGGAGACGCGATGATATTCTTCGAGGAGGAGTTTGACCTCCTCGATGCCTTCATCGGTGAAGGCCAAGATTCCGTCGTCATCGTTGGCGCCGTACACCCAGATGACGCCGTCCTCGGGCTCGAGACCGAGGGTCAGGTCCTGGATGAGCGCTTCGCTGACGCCGAGGTCCCTGGCGACACGTTCGACGGTGTAGACGTGATGCACCTTATTGCGCTGCATGATCAGGCCGCCGCTGGTTGGGTCCGCAGTTTTGCGGATCTCCAATTCCACGGCAGCAAATCATCGATCCGATGGGCCGGATAGGCGGGCAGTCGGGCGAGGACGTCGGCGAGCCAGGCCTGAGGGTCGACGTCATCCAACTTGGCGCTGACGATCAGGCTGTAGAGAACGGGAGCGCGCTGTCCGCCGCGATCGGAACCGCAGAACAGCCAGGACTTTCTGGCTCGCTCGGCTGCATTGTTCGATAGGCAGATCCGCCCATCGTCGAGGAACCGGGTGAAGGATGACCAGCGGCGCAGCATGTAGTTGAAGGCCTTGGTCAGATCGTGTCCGCGCGAGAGCTTGTCGCGCGTCTCGATCATCCAGCGCTCGAGCTCGGTGACCAGCGGCACGCTCCGCTCCTGGCGCACGGCGTGGCGTTGGGCCGGCGACAGGCCGTTGATCGCGCGCTCG
>NZ_JAMYMV010000050.1:0-45868 GCF_040318715.1 Mesorhizobium sp. M1050
TCTCCTCTTCAAAGAGAAGGCCCCTAAAGAATCAACCTTTCCACTCAACGCAAGACTTACTCTTACTCATATGCGATTCCCCTGCTCCGGAGGGGGAGAGGTGGCTCGGCGAAGCCGAGACGGAGTGGGGGAAGGCGGTCCTCAAACGCCAAGCCGCTGACAGGGGAGCGCGCGACCGATCAGCGTGAGTCAGATAAATCACGGTCTCGCATAAGGCCGGCACTCCCTACAGCGCCGACAGCTTCAGCTCCACCCGTTCTGCCGGAAACCTGGACTCCGAAAACTGGATCGGCTGGCCATCCGGCGTGACGTTGACAGCGACTGTAACCAGCACGATGGCGCCCGGTTGCAGGTCGAGGTCTGCAAGGTCCGCCGCATCGGCGTGGCGCGCCGATAGCACGGTCGATTGCCTGAGATAGTCGTCGATGCCGAACCGGGCGAGCGATGCGGTGATCGAGCCGGTCTCCGCCATTGCAGCATCGATACCGGCAAAGCGCCGGGCATCGAACCAGCCGGCAGCGCGCGACACAGGCCGTCCGTCGGCTTCGCCGCGCGTTTCCAGGCGGATCACATCGGCTCCCTTGGCGAGCCCCAGCCCCTCGGCGACGCGCTGGCTGGCCGGCTCGACCGAGGACGCCAGCAGGACGATATGCCGTTCCGATGTCTGCCCTTGCAGGCCCGTTGAAAAGCGTGTGCGCGCACCGATGGGATAGGACAGCCGCCTGCGCGACAGCACGAAGGTGCCGCGCCCCTGCTCGGCCCGCAGCACCCCTTCCTGCACAAGGGCCGATATGGCGCTGCGCACGGTGTGGCGGTTGACGCCATAGCGCTCAGCCAGTGCCATCTCCGGCGGCAGCGCGGCGCTTTCTGCGAAATCGCCGACGGCGATCGCCTGCAGGATCTTCTCGGCGATCTGCCGCCACAGCGAGACGCCGCTGCGCCGCTCGATGCTGTTCGCTG
The DNA here is from genome assembly GCF_040318715.1 of Mesorhizobium sp. M1050. Lineage (NCBI taxonomy): Bacteria > Pseudomonadati > Pseudomonadota > Alphaproteobacteria > Hyphomicrobiales > Phyllobacteriaceae > Mesorhizobium > Mesorhizobium sp. M1050. Next base: position 961 of record NZ_JAMYMV010000050.1, read on the forward strand.
CCAGCCGCCCGACCATTGATTGCCCCCAGTCTTCAAGTGCTTGTCATCCACCCGTCATGGACTCGCGCTAGATAATAGGTATAATTTGTATAGTTGTCTATATCAATAGACAAATTTGGCGAAGAGGAATGTTGCTGATGCGAGGACAGGAAGCCCGCGATCAAGCCGAACGCAAGGCCGCGATGGCAACCCTGGCGCAATCCGGCGGCGACGACATCGTTCGGCTCTGGAACGAGGCCGGACTGCCTTCGGACGCAGAACTGCTGCGCGGCCCCGAAACCGGCCTGGTCACCGTACGCGGCCGCATCGGCGGTGGGGGCGCGCCCTTCAATGTCGGCGAGGCGACCGTCACCCGCGCCACCGTCCGGCTGCCGTCCGGACAGGTCGGCCATTGCTATGCGCTTGGCCGCGACAAGCAGAAGGCGAAGCTGGCGGCCATCGCCGACGCACTGTGGCAGGACCCGGCCCGCCGCGCCGAGGTCGAGACCGGGCTGATAGCGCCTCTGCGGTCGGCCCTGACCACGGCGCATGAACGCCGCCGCGCCGAGACGGCGGCAACGAAGGTGGATTTCTTCACCATGGTACGCGGAGAAGACTGATGGACATCGCATCGCAATCGATCGAGGGCGGCTTCGCCGATCCGGTCTTCAACGCACAGACCGTGTTCCGCGCTGTCATGGAGGCGATGGCGCGGCCTGGCAGCGTGCAGCCGTTGCCCGCCTTTGCCCGTCCGCCGGCGCCGCTGTCGGCGACCGCCGGTGCCATTGCGCTGGCGCTTTGCGACAATGACACCCCGCTCTGGCTCGACCCGGCTTTACAGGCTTCCCCTGCCATCAAATCCTGGCTTGGTTTCCACACCGGCGCGCCATTGGCCAACACGCCGGCCGATGCGCATTTCGCGTTGATCGCAGCCCCGGCCGAGATGATGGCGCTCGACGGTTTTTCGCAAGGCACGCAGGACTATCCCGACCGTTCGACCACATTGGTCCTGCAGGTCAGCGATCTCGTCTCCGGCACGCCGCTGTTGCTCGAAGGCCCCGGCATCGAAGCCAGCGCGACGATCGCGCCGGCACGGATGCCACGCCATTTCGTCGAACAGTGGAAGCAGAACATCAAGCGCTTTCCGCGAGGCGTCGACATCATCCTCACCACATCGGACGGCATTGCCTGCCTGCCGCGCACGACGCGCATCAAGACGATGGAGGCGTAAGATGTATGTCGCGGTTAAAGGCGGTGAAGCCGCAATCGCCAACGCCCACAGCCTGCTTGCCGACCGCCGCCGTGGCGACCGTTCGGTGCCAGCCCTTCGCCTCGACCAGATCGTCGAGCAGCTGGCGCTCGGCGTCGACCGGGTGATGAGCGAAGGCTCGCTCTACGACCGGGAACTGGCGGCACTCGCCATCGTCCAGGCGCGCGGCGACATGATCGAGGCAATCTTCCTGGTACGCGCCTATCGCACCACGCTGCCGCGCTTCGGCTACACCAAGCCTATCGACACCGCCACCATGCTGGTCGAGCGGCGCGTGTCGGCGACTTACAAGGACCTGCCTGGCGGCCAGTTGCTCGGCCCGACCTTCGACTACACCCACCGGCTGCTCGATCCCGAGCTTGCCGCCGGCGCCGACGTCGCCGAGCCGCTGCAGCGCGAGACCGAAGCGCAAGCCATGCCGCGCGTCTCGGCCATCCTTGCCCGCGAAGGCCTGATCGAACCGGACGGCGACATGCCGCAGGATCACGTCCCCGGCGACATCACCCGCGAGCCGCTGGAGTTCCCGATGGCGCGCGACATCCGCCTGCAGGCGCTGTCGCGCGGCGACGAGGGCTTCCTGCTGGCGCTCGGCTATTCCACACAGCGCGGCTATGCCCGCAATCATCCCTTTGTCGGCGAAATCCGCATCGGCGAGGTCGAGCTGGAACTCGACGTGCCCGAACTGCCTTTTGCTGTCCCGCTCGGCACTGTGCGCATCACCGAATGCCAGATGGTCAACCAGTTCAAGGGTTCGGCCAAGGCGCCGCCGCAATTCACCCGCGGCTACGGCCTCGTCTTCGGCCAGAGCGAGCGCAAGGCGATGGCGATGGCGCTCTGCGACCGGGCGCTGCGCGCCAGCGAGTTGGGCGAGGATGTCGTCGCTGCTGCCCAGGATGAGGAGTTCGTCATCTCGCATTCCGACAACGTTCAGGCGACCGGCTTCGTCGAACATCTGAAGCTGCCGCACTATGTCGACTTTCAGGCCGAACTCGACCTCGTGCGCCGCATGCGTGCCGAATACGACGCCCGCGAAAACCCTACGAAGGCCGAAGAGAAGCGGGAGGCTGCGGAATGATCGAAGGCCTCTCCCACATGACCTTTATCGTCCGCGATCTCGACCGGATGACCGAGATCCTCGAGGGCATACTCGACGCCCGAGAGGTCTATGCCAGCGGCGCCGAACAGTTCTCGCTGTCGCGCGAAAAGTTCTTCCTGATCGGCGACATCTGGGTCGCCATCATGGAGGGCGATCCCTTGCCGGAACGCAGCTACAACCACATCGCCTTCAAGATCGATGACGCCGATTTCGACCGCTACGCCGAGCGCGTCAAAGCGCTTGGCCTCGACACGCGCCCGCCGCGCCCACGCGTCGAGGGTGAAGGCCGCTCGATCTATTTCTACGACGACGACAACCACATGTTCGAACTGCACACAGGCACGCTCGCGGAGCGGCTGGCACGCTACGCCAAGGGACTGAAAGTCGCGCAATGACCGACATCGCCACCTACAACTTCGCCTATCTCGACGAACAGACCAAGCGGATGATCCGCCGCGCGATCCTCAAGGGCATCGCCATCCCCGGCTATCAGGTGCCGTTCGCCTCGCGCGAAATGCCGATGCCCTATGGCTGGGGCACCGGCGGCGTGCAGGTCACCGCTTCGATCATCGGTCCCGACGATGTGCTGAAAGTGATCGACCAGGGCGCCGACGACACCACCAATGCCGTCTCGATCCGCGCCTTCTTCAAGAAGGTCGCCAATGTCGCGGTGACCACCGACACAGCCAGCGCCACCATCATCCAGACCCGTCACCGCATCCCCGAGCATCCGCTGACTGCGGGCCAGGTGCTTGTCTACCAGGTGCCTATCCCCGAACCCTTGCGCTTCCTCGAACCGCGCGAGACCGAAACGCGCAAGATGCATGCGCTGGAGGAATATGGCCTCATGCATGTCAAGCTCTACGAGGACATCGCCAAGCACGGCCGCATCGCCACCACCTATGCCTACCCGGTCAAGGTCGAAGGCCGCTATGTGATGGACCCGTCGCCGACGCCTAAGTTCGACAATCCCAAAATGCACCGCTCGCCCGCCCTGCAACTGTTCGGCGCCGGCCGCGAAAAGCGCATCTATGCGGTGCCGCCCTTCACCGAAGTGGTCAGCCTCGACTTCGAGGATCATCCGTTCGAGGTGCAGACCTTCGACCAGCCCTGCGCGCTGTGCGCAGCCGAGAATGTCTATCTCGACGAGGTCATCCTCGACGACCATGGCGGCCACATGTTCGTCTGCTCCGACACCGACCACTGCGAGAAGCGACGCAACGCCCCTACCTCCCCCTTATGGGGAGGTCGCGCCGAAGGCGCGGGTGGGGGGGGTGGCCCATCCACGCCCCCCCCCCCCCCCCCCCCCCCCCCCCCCCCTTGGGGGCGGGCCGCCCCCCCGGCCCGGGGGGGGGGCTTGACCAATCCACGCTCCACTCAACCCCCACCCCGGCGCTGCGCGCCGACTCTCCCCACAACGGGGAGGGTAAGGAGAAGCAATGACCGACGAACCGCTGCTGCGCGTCTCGGCGCTCTCCAAATTCTACGGCTCGCGCGTCGGCTGCGACAACGTCTCCTTCGACCTGTGGACGGGCGAAGTCCTGGCTGTCGTCGGCGAGTCCGGCTCCGGCAAGACGACGCTGCTCAACTGCCTGTCGACACGGCTGCTGCCGAGCTCCGGCACCGCCAGCTACCGCATGCGCGACGGCCAGTTCCGCGAGCTTTATCGCATGAGCGAGGCCGAGCGCCGCTTCCTGATGCGCACCGACTGGGGTTTCGTCCATCAGAACCCCGCCGACGGCCTGCGCATGACCGTGTCGGCCGGCGCCAATGTCGGCGAACGGCTGATGGCTGTCGGCGATCGCCATTACGGCAGGATCCGCGCCACCGCGGTCGACTGGCTATCGCGCGTCGAGATCGACGAGGACCGCATCGACGACGAGCCGCGCGCCTTCTCCGGCGGCATGCGCCAGCGCCTGCAGATCGCTCGCAATCTCGTCACCGGCCCACGGCTGGTATTCATGGACGAGCCGACCGGCGGCCTCGATGTCTCGGTTCAGGCACGCCTGCTCGACCTGCTGCGCGGTCTGGTCACCGATCTCGGCCTGGCGGCAATCGTCGTCACCCATGACCTCGCGGTAGCGCGGCTGTTGTCGCAGCGCATGATGGTGATGAAGGACGGCCGCGTCGTCGAAAGCGGTCTCACCGACCGCGTGCTCGACGACCCGCGCGCGCCTTATACGCAGTTGCTCGTTTCCTCGATTCTACAGGTTTGACGATGAAGTCTCAAAGCGCGTGTTCGCGAAACCTTGGCGCGAGGCACCCCCCTCTGGCCTGCCGGCCATCTCCCCCGCAAGGAGGGAGATCGGCTGTCCCTGCTGCTTTCACCAGTTACCAAGGCTGCAAGAAAAGCGCTGCGGGTGAAACTGCCAATCTCCACCCTTGCGGGGGAGATGTCCGGCAGGACAGAGGGGGGTGCCTCGCGCCGACACCTCGCAACCACCCGCTTCGAGATTTCACCGTTATTCCGCACGTGCAATTGCATTGGCCAGAGGGGGGTGCTGGCCCGCAAGCGGACGATGATTGGAGGACCTTCTGATGGCCACCCCCCTCGTTGTCTCGGACGTTGCCAAGAGCTTCACCATGCATCTGCGCGACGGCATTAAACTGCCTGTCGTCGCCGGAGTCTCGTTCTCGATCAGGGCCGGCGAATGCACCGTGCTTGGCGGCCCGTCCGGTGCCGGCAAGAGTTCGATCCTCAAGATGCTCTACGGCAACTATGCCGTCGACGAGGGCCAGATCATCGTCACGCATGACGACGGACTGATCGACCTTGCCACCGCCAGCCCGCGCACCGTGCTTGCCGTGCGCCGGCAAACGATCGGCTATGTCAGCCAGTTCCTGCGCACCGTGCCGCGCGTCTCGGCGCTCGATGTCGTCGCCGAACCGCTGGTCGAACGCGGCGAAGACCGCGAAATTGCACGCGACAAGGCAGGTGCCTTGCTGGCGCAGCTCAACCTGCCGGAGAAACTTTGGGCATTGCCGCCGGCGACCTTCTCCGGCGGCGAGCAGCAGCGCGTCAACATCGCGCGCGGCTTCATCACCGAGCACCCGATCCTGCTGCTCGACGAGCCGACCGCTTCGCTCGATGCCAGGAACCGTGACGTGGTGATCGAACTCATCGCCGCCAAGAAAGCGGCTGATGTCGCCCTGCTTGGCATCTTCCACGACCACGACGTGCGCGAGGCGGTTGCCGACCGCATCATCGACGTCACCGCTTTCGCTCCCGGAAAAGTCGCCGCATGACCAGGAAATTATCGGAGACACCGCTGGTCCACCCGACGGCGGAGGTGCAGAACTCGACGCTCGGCCGCTGGACCGAGATCGCCGACCGCAGCCGGGTGTCGGAAAGCGAACTCGGCGACTATTCCTACATGATGCAGGATTGCGCTGTCTGGTGCGCCACGATCGGCAAGTTTTCCAACATCGCGGCAAGCGTGCGCATCAACGCCACCAACCACCCGACCTGGCGGCCGACGCTGCACCATTTCACCTACCGCGCTTCGGACTATTGGGACGATGCCGAGCACGAGAGCGAGTTTTTCGCCCAGCGCCGCGCCAGGCGCGTCACCATCGGCCACGACACCTGGCTCGGCCATGGCTCGACCATCCTCCCCGGCGTCACCGTCGGCGATGGCGCAGCGGTCGGCGCCGGCGCTGTCGTCTCGAGAGATGTGGCTCCGTACACCATCGTCGCCGGCGTGCCGGCCAAGCCGATCCGCGAGCGCTTCGACCGCCGCACCGCCGAACGCTACCAGGCGCTTGCCTGGTGGGACTGGGACCATGCCACGCTGCGCGCCAGTTTGGAGGATTTCCGGGAACTGTCCGCTGAAGCGTTTTTGGAGAAGTATGGTTGACGCGAATGGTGTTTTCATCGAACTAATAATCACCCAACCCAGTGCGATGGAGCATATGTGACCTTTATTGTCGTAATACCTCTTTTCATTGGACTGGGGTTGGTCGCGTTGGGAATTTTGGCGATTAAGCTTGGAGTTAAGCGTTGGAGGCAATCCGACGTTGGCTCTTCAATAACGTTGATGATATTGGGTTGTGTTTTGTTCACGGCGGCTATAGCCCCACTCTATATGCTGTGGGTCCTTGCGCAGCTTACCGGTAAGCCAGGCTGACAAGCTAAGGCAGCAAAGCAAGACAATTCGGGGAGCGAGGGTAGACCAGCGTCTTCACATTGCAATAGATGGGCACGATACGCCTCTAGCTGGAACGGCTGAAAGGCTTCGAGGGCTTCGGCCCGTTCAACATCAAGGTGGTCGAAGTTCTGCCGACCGGCCTCACCGTTGCCGGCGCGACCGACGACGATGTGCGCATCATGCGCGCCTGGCGCGATGCTCTGGCGGTGCCGTTCGGCTACCGGCACCCTGATCACGATGCCTATGTCTTCCACATCACCTTCGCCTACCAGATCCAGCGTCTTGCTGATGACCGGGCAGCCGCATGGCAGGACCTGTTCGATGACTCTCTCAAGCTTTTCGAGCAGCAGGCTCCCGTCATCGAAACTAAGGCGCCTGCCTTCTGCAGCTTCCGGGACATGGTGCACTTCGAGGACCTGCTGGTCCGGGGCCGGCCGTAAACTCCACACCTGTGGAGCGTAACAAAACTGACATCACCGCGACACGGCAAGTTCATGTGGCTGCGTTAGGCGAGTGCCTGACGATCAATATGGCCAGACTGGAAACTGCTCCATGTCAGCAACCTCTGCCACGCTCGAAATTCGCGGTGTCAGCCGACGATTTGGCAAGAACACCGCCGTCAGCGACATCAACATCGCGATCCCGCAGGGTCAGATGGTTGGCATTATCGGCCGTTCCGGTGCCGGCAAATCAACCCTTCTTCGCATGATCAACCGTCTCATCGATCCCAGCCAGGGATCGATTTTCTTTGACGGCGCCGAGGTCTCCCAGTTGCGCGGCTCGCCGCTGCGGCGCTGGCAGCGCGACTGCGCCATGATCTTCCAGCAGTTCAACCTGGTGCCGCGCCTCGACGTGCTGACCAATGTGCTGCTCGGCAAGCTGAACCACCGTTCGACCATGTCAAACCTGTTCGGCATGTTCTCCCGCGCCGAATGCGCCGAGGCCGTCGCCGCCTTGGAGCGGCTCGACATCGCCCGTACAGCACTTCAGCCCGCCGGCACCTTGTCGGGTGGACAGCAGCAGCGTGTCGCCATTGCCCGTGCCATGATGCAGCAGCCCAGGGTAATCCTCGCAGACGAGCCGATCGCTTCGCTCGACCCGCTCAACGCCAAGGTGGTGATGGATTCGCTGCAAGACATCAATTTGCGCGAAGGCATCACAGTCATCACCAATCTGCACACGCTGGATACCGCCCGCATTTATTGCAACCGCATTATCGGCATGGCCGCCGGCAAGGTCGTCTTCGACGGCCCACCGGAAGAGCTCAACCGCGAGGCCGTGCGCCTCGTCTATGGCGCCGACAGCAATGGCCAGGAAATCTCAGAGGCCATCACCTCGACCAGCGTTGCCTTCAGCCGAAAGATCGCCGCATCCGCCGGACCGCTCGAACCCGCATTCCCGGGTTATTGAGTCCATGATCCCGAAAAGTGGAATCCGGTTTTCGGGCAAGATCATGGACAAACAAGAGGACGGTTGGGATCGCCAGCCCACGTCAAGGGCGCCAGTCAAACTCAAGAACGCTGCCGGCGCGGGGCCGGAACCCTACAGGAGAGATAACAGATGTTCAGAAAGATGGTTTTCTGCGCCGTTTCGGTGCTCGCCATGGCGACCAGCATGGCCCACGCCGCCGATATGAAGGAATTTCGCGTCGGCATTCTCGGCGGCGAAAACGAAACCGACCGGCTGCGCAACTACCAGTGCCTCGCCGACCATCTGAAGGCCGAATTCGGCTTCGAAAAGGTCTCGCTGTTCCCAGCCGCCGACTATGACGGCGTCATCCAGGGCCTGCTCGGCGGCACGCTCGACTTCGCCGAACTCGGCGCTTCCGGTTATGCCAGCGTCGCTCTCAAGGACCCGAAGGCAGTCACCCCGATCCTCACCACCCAGCAGACCGACGGTGCTACCGGCTATTATTCGATCGGCCTGGCGCTGAAATCCTCCGGCATCACCGACATCAAGTCGGCCAAGGGAAAGAAGCTCGGCTACGCCGATCCGGATTCGACCTCGGGCTACCTGATCCCGCTGACCCAGATCCCGAAGGATACCGGCGCTTCGAACGAAACCTTCTTCGCTTCGACCCAGTTCAACGGCGGCCACGAAAACAACGTCCTGGCCGTGCGTGACGGCAAGGTCGACGTAGCGGTGGACGATTCCTCCGGCATTGGCGACTTCAAGGACGGCTATACCTCCGGCACCTTCCACAAGGAAGTCGCCAAGGGTGCCGTCGACCCCAACGACTTCGTCGAAGTCTGGCGCTCGGGCCTGATCCCGAACGGCCCGCTGGTCGTGCGCACCGCGCTCGGCGACGACATGACCGCCAAGCTCGCCGACTTCTTCACGCAGCTGCCCAAGAAGGATAAGGCTTGCTTCGAAGGCGTCGAAGGTGGCGACTTTACCGGCTACGTTCCAGTGAAGGCAGACTTCTACAACGTCATCGTCGAAGCCCGTAAGGCAGCCATCGGCGGCTAACGGCAAAATCAGGAAGGGCGGTGTTCAAAACACCGCCCTTTTTGCATCCCCGATCATGACCCATTCCGTGACAGTCCCTTCCGGCGCCACTCACCAGATGGCCGACGCCTGGCGTCGCCAGACGTCCTTGCGCCGGCTCTACACCGCCATCGGCGCCGGCCTGCTCGTTGTCGCGCTCGGCGGCACCATGTGGTTCGCCGACGAGGCCAATGCCGGGCATTTCTTCGACCGGCTGCCACATTTGCTGGATTTCCTGAGCTGGCTCGTCCCCAAGGACTGGAACGATGTCTGGCGGGCAATGTTCGACATCGCTTCCCCACATGACACCGGTACCCAGGAATTCAACTTTCCGCTTGGCCGCGCCTATGTCTGGGGCAGCTTCTACATCCCTGAATATTTCGAGCTGATGCTGACCACGCTCAATGTGGCGCTGGTCTCGACCTTCATCGGCTTCGTCTTTGCCGTGCCGTTTTCCTTCATCGCGGCGCGCAACCTGACGCCGCATCCGGTGCTGCGGCTGATCGTCAAGCGCTTCATGGAATTGCTGCGCGCCTTTCCTGAAATCGTCATCGCCGGCCTGTTCGCGGCCATCGTCTCGATCGGACCGATCGCTGCCATCATCGCCATCGGCCTGCATTCGATCGGCGCCCTGGGCAAGCTTTTCTATGAGATCAACGAAAATATCGACATGCGCGCCGAAGAAGGCCTGAGGGCGGTCGGCGCCAACTGGTTCGAGCGGGTGCGCTTTGCCGGTCTGCCGCAGGTGCTGCCCAACTTCGTGTCCTATACGCTGCTGCGCGTTGAAATAAACGTCCGCATCTCCACCATCATGGGCGCGGTCGGCGGCGGCGGCATCGGCGAGGAACTGAAGCTGTCCATCTCGCGCGGCTTCGGCGCCAAGACGATAGCTCTCGTGCTGCTCCTGTTCACGACGATCTTCATCGTCGACCAGTTCTCCGCCTGGTTGCGCCGCAAGCTGGTGGGCGAACAGGCCTTCGTGATGGGGGCTTAGGCCATGGCCACAATGACCGCCGATGAAATCCAGTCGATCGAAGAGCGCTTCCCGCAGGTGTTCCGGCGGCCGCTCCACAAGCGCTTCGGGCCGCTTCTGTTGCTTGGCGGCATCTTTTTCTACCTTCTCTACGCACTATGGTTCTTCAACCTGCCGCAGGTGATGCGGGAATCGCACTGGGAGCGCCTGCCGCTGTTCCTGACCCAGTGGATCAGCTACGACGTGCAGCCGATCTTCCGCCTCGATGAGCCGCAGATCACCGCCAAATACCCGCGCTTCTCGGTGCTCGGTCCGAATCCCAACCCGGACTGGGTCAAGACCAATCCCGATGGTTCGGTAACGATCCTGATCGACGGCACCACCAAGTCGATCACCTTCAACAAGACGCAAGCCACAATCATGGCCAATGATGAGACCGTTGCGGTCGGGCTAAGCACCGGCAGGCCGCTGATCTCCGGACCGGTTCCCGGCTGGATCACAGCGCATGAAGATGAGGTCGTCGCCGACATGGGCTTCGCCGGCGAGGTCCGCGTCGCCGCCGACCGCGTCAGGATACGCAAGCGTTTTCTCGGCTGGGCAAACTTCGTCTTCGACACGCGCTCGCCGTTCTTCGGCAAGTCGGCAGGCGAAGTCGCCTCGCTGATCGTCTCCGGACCGGAACTGAAACCGGGCACGTCCAACCTGGCGCTGGCCGGCGACAACATCTGGAACAACGCCCAGTGGCAGCATGGCGATGTCTGGACGAAACTCTTGCAGACCATCGTCATGGCTTTTCTCGGCACGCTGCTTGGCGGCATCGTCGCCTTCCCGCTCGCCTTCTTCGCCGCCCGCAACATCACGCCCAGCCGGCTGGTCAACCAGGTGCTCAAGCGCTTCTTCGACTTCATGCGCTCCATAGACATGCTGATCTGGGCGCTGTTCTTCACCCGTGCCTTCGGGCCGGGACCACTAGCGGGCAGTGCGGCGATCTTCTTCACCGAGATCGGCACGCTCGGCAAAACCTATTCCGAGGCGCTGGAGAATATCGACGACAAGCCGCGCGAAGGCGTCGTCTCGACCGGGGCCAACGGCCTTTTGGTACAGCGCTACGGCGTGCTGCCGGAAGTGGTGCCGGTGTTCATCAGCCAGACGCTCTACCAATGGGAATCCAACACCCGTGGCGCAACCATCATCGGCGCCGTTGGCGCCGGCGGCATCGGCCTGAAACTGTGGGAAGCGATGCGCACCAACTCCAACTGGGCCAACGTCTTCTACATGGTGCTGCTGATCCTGCTCGTCGTCTTCATCTTCGACAACATATCCAACTTCCTGCGCCGCCGGCTGAGCCAAACCATCCACGACTACAACAGGCTTCAGGCCGAGCAGGGGTAGTCTTGTGACGCAGAAGCGCAAGCATCGTCTCGCCCGGCGCCAAAGGGTCGCCCCCCCCCCCCGCCGCCGCGGGGCCCGCCACACCTCTCCCCCGATCGACGGGGTAGAGGAAGGGCGCAAGGCTATCCGAGTCGGCACCCGTCCTCCAAGGCCGAGGCATTCTTCTTTTCCCCGCGCCACCATGCTTTCTTTCTTTCCTCTCCCTCCGGAGGGGAGAGGTGGCTCGGCGAAGCCGAGACGGAGTGGGGGAACCACGTGGCAACCGCCGCGAACGCAAATCGAATGGACTCGGCGCAATCATCGTCTCGCCTCGCGCCTAGGGTCGCCGAAGCAGGTCTTCTTCGCGTGACTATCGTCCGATCAGGGAGCCTAAGCCGCTCGTTTCCACCCATTTTTGATATGCTTGTACCCTTCCCGATAAACCGCTTCAGGGCTCTCGGAAAAATCGCGCCACACCTTGGTCGCCGCCGCCAAATCCTTCAGCGAGCGCCCGAACGCCTCGATCGTCAGCCAGTCGTCGTACCCGCTCTTGCGGATGGCGGAGAATGTTTCCTTCCACGGAAGGTGGCCGCGCCCCGGCACGCCGCGGTCATTCTCCGAAATATGGATATGCACGACATTCCGGCGGTGTTTCGTGTAGGCGCCGATCGGGTCGGCCTCCTCGATATTGGCGTGGAAGGTGTCGTACATCGCCTTGATGTGCGGCCGGTCGATGACATCGATATGCTCCGACAAGTCAGCCATCGTGTTGAGCAGATAGCATTCGAAACGGTTGAGCGCCTCAAGCCCGATGGTGATGCCTTTCTTGCCGGCATGGTCGCCGATCGCGCGTTGCGAGGCGACGGAGCGCTTCTTCTCGGCGGCCGTCGGCCCGGAGCCAGAAAAGGCGCCGAGCGTCGAATGCAGCGGGCCGCTTAGCGTATTCGCGCCAAGCGCCTGGGCGCAGTTGATCGCCCATTTCATATAATCGACACCGGCCTTGCGCGTTGCCGCTTCGGCCGAGATCAAATTCATCGCCGGATCGCCCATCGCTGAAACCGCGGTCCGCTCCAGCCCGATGCGGTCGAGCAGATCGCCGAGTTTTTTGTAGTCGTCCGGCGTGCCGGCGAAGATCGGTATCTCGACGCCATCGAAGCCGGTTGCCTTGATATCCCTGAGCAACGGTTCGTGTTTCTTCGACACAGCCGTCGTCCATAAGAACATGCACATGCCGATCTTCATCGACGCCCTCCCCCAGCAAAATTCTCCCGCGAGGTCGAAGCTATAGCTTCGTCCACGCCCCATTCTTCCTAGACGACTTCACACAGGCCTCAATAAAGGCCATGCCTTCGACGCCGTCCTGAACGGTTGGGAAGACGACATCCTTTGCCGGCTTGCCGCCCTTGCGGCGCGCCGCGCGGATGGCGCGTGCGGCCTCCTGGTAGATGTTGGCAAAACCTTCGAGATAGCCCTCGGGATGGCCTGGCGGCACGCGACTGACACGGCCTGCTACCGGCAGCGCGCCGGCGCCATTGCGGGTGAGCAGCTGCTTGGGCTGGCCAAACGGCGTGTACCAGAGATAGTTCGGGTCGGCCTGCACCCATTCCAGCCCGCCCTTGGAGCCATAGATGCGCAGCTTCAGCCCGTTCTCGTGGCCGGGTGCCACCTGGCTGGCCCAGATCATGCCCTTGGCCGGGTGAGCCTTGCCGGTCGGTTTGAAGCGCAGCATGACGTTGACATTGTCATCGAGCAGCCGGCCCGGCACGAAGGCGTCGAGATCGGCTGAAAGGAAATCCAGCTCCAGCCCGGAAACGAAGCGGGCGAGATTGTAGGCGTGCGTGCCGATATCGCCCAGGGCACCGCCGGCGCCTGCCTGTTTCGGATCACCGCGCCACGCCGCCTGCTTCTGGCCTGTGGCCGCCAGGTCCTCGGTCAGCCAGTCCTGCGGATATTCAGACTGCACGATGCGGATGTCGCCGAGCAGGCCCTTGGCGACCATTTCGCGCGCCTGCCGCACCATCGGATAGGCGGTGTAGTTGTGGGTCAGAACGAACACCTTGCCAGTCTTCTCGACTATCGCCGCGAGCTTCTTGGCTTCGGCCAGCGTCGTCGCCAGCGGCTTGTCGCATATGACGTGGATACCGGCCTCCAGGAAGGCCTTGGCCGCCGGCACATGAACATTGTTGGGCGTGACGATGGCCACCGCCTCGATGCCGTCGGACCGCTTGGCCTCGGCCTTGGCCATTTCGGCATAGGACGCGTAACTGCGATCGGGGTCGAGCCCGAGTTCGGCGGCAGAGGCTTTTGCGCGCGCCGGGTCGGATGACAAAGCGCCGGCGACCAGCACGAAATCATTGTCCAGGCGCGCCGCGATCCGGTGCACCGCGCCAATGAAGGCGCCTTGCCCGCCACCGACCATGCCATAGCGGATCGGGCCGCCTCCCGCTTCCGACTTCGATGCGCCGACCATGTCTTTCTCCTTGGCTGTTGCTCACCTCCCCTTGAGGGGAGGTCGATCCGCGTAGCGGATCGGGTGGGGTTTGCCGGGCGTAGAGCGCGGCATGGACCGACCCCACCCGGCCCTTCGGGCCACCCTCCCCTCAAGGGGGAGGAAATTAGCGTTAAATTCCCATCATGCCGCGCAGCACTTTCTTGTCCGTAGCGCTACCGGCGAAATCGTCGAATGCCTTTTCCGTCACCCGGATGATGTGATGCTGGATGAAGGGCGCACCCTCGGCCGCGCCGTCTTCCGGATGCTTCAGACAGCACTCCCACTCGAGCACCGCCCAGGAATCATAATTGTACTGCGTCAGCTTGGAAAAGATGCCGCCGAAATCCACCTGTCCATCACCCAGCGAACGGAAGCGGCCGGCTCGGTTGGTCCAACTCTGATAGCCGGAATAAACGCCTTGCCGGCCGGTCGGATTGAACTCGGCGTCCTTGACGTGGAACGCCTTGATGCGCTCGTGATAGATGTCGATGAATTCGAGATAGTCGAGTTGCTGCAGCAGGAAGTGCGACGGATCGTAATTGATATTGCAGCGTTTGTGGCCGCCGACCGCGTCGAGGAACATCTCGAAGGTCGCCCCGTCGAAGACATCCTCGCCGGGATGGATTTCGTAGCCGACATCGACGCCATTGTCTTCATAGACATCGAGGATCGGCTTCCAGCGCTTGCCGAGTTCGGCGAAGGCTTCCTCGATCAGCCCGGCCGGACGCTGCGGCCAGGGGTAGAGGTAGGGAAAGGCCAACGCTCCGGAGAAGCTCACCGAGGCCTTGAGGGCGAGGTTCTTCGAGGCCTTGGCGCCGAACTTCATCTGCTCGACGGCCCATTCCTGCCGCGCTTTGGGATTGTTGTGCACCGAAGCCGGCGCAAAGCCGTCGAACTGCGCGTCATAGGCCGGATGCACCGCCACCAATTGCCCTTGCAGATGCGTCGACAGTTCGGTGATCTCGACACCGGCATCCGCGCAGATGCCCTTGACTTCGTCGCAATAGGCCTTGGAAGAGGCCGCCTTCTTGAGATCGAACAACCGCGCGTCCCAGGTCGGGATCTGCACGCCCTTGTAGCCGAGCCCGGCCGCCCATTTGGTGATCGACGCCAGCGAGTTGAACGGCGCAGCATCGCCCGCGAACTGCGCCAGAAACAGTCCCGGGCCCTTCATTGTCGTCGACATCGGCATTCTCCTCATTTGTCTCGCGACCGAGCATAGCGCCGATTGGAAGCAGGGCCAGCCACTTTGGTCTTTTCACATCGGCGCATTGTGTACGCCACAATTCTGGTATTACCAAAAGCGGGAATTTGGTCAAGCCTCGCAATGCGCCTTAGAGCCCCTCCGGGCGTTGAAAGCGAGAGCATATACATCAATGTAATCAATGAAATAATCTGGACATGAGGTAGCACCGCCACACTTCTTGCCGTCCAGAAGAAATTGCTGTAGACCTCGTTTCAGGCCCAATTGGTCGAACCAGTTTGTAGGAAATTGCTGGGGATGGCCTGGGGAGGAACCCTTGCGTCGCCTTTGGCGATGCATGTTGCAGGCGATTTTTTGGGAAGGACAGACGATGCACCTTTCGACGCACAACTGGATGCGCGCGGAACCATTGGAGACGACGCTCAAGCGCATCAAGAAATTCGGCTATGAGTCGATCGAGATTTCCGGCGAGCCGGAGCAGTACAAGACAGAGGAGACCCGGGCACTGCTTAAGGAGCATGGCATCCGCTGCTGGGGCGCGGTGACCTTGATGTTGGGCGAGCGCAATCTCGCCGCCAGGAACCAGGGCCAGCGCGAGCGCTCCGTCCAGTATGTCAAGGACGTGCTGACCATGGTCAGCGAACTCGATGGCGAGATCATCACGCTGGTGCCGGCAACGGTCGGCAAGGTCGTGCCTGACGGCACCGAGGAAGAAGAATGGAAGTGGGTTGTCGACGCCACCCGTGAATGCTTCACCCACGCCAAGAAGGTCGGGGTCAAGATTGCGGTCGAACCCCTCAACCGCTTCGAAACCTATCTGTTCAATCGCGGCGCCCAGGCGCTCGCGCTGGCCGACGAGGTCAGCCCCGAATGCGGCGTCTGCCTCGACGCCTACCACATCCATATGGAGGAGTTTAACGTTCACGACGCGATCCGCCAGGTCGGCAAGCGCCTGTTCGACTTCCATGTCGCCGACAACAACCGCTTTGCCGCCGGCCTTGGCCAGATCGACTGGCCGAAGATCGTCGCCACGCTGAGGGAGATCGGTTACGACGGCGCGCTGACCAACGAGTTCGTTGCGCCCGTCGACCGGACGCCGGCCGCACCTTATCCCGACATGGTCGAGCGCCACCCGGTCGATATCTCGCCCGAGCAGCTGAAGTTCATCCAGGACCACGGCTCCAGCGTGCTGACGGAAAAGTTCTACACCGACCAGATGCGCATCACCGCCGAAACGTTGCTGCCGCTGATCAAGTAGCGGACTGCCTCTGGGAAAATTGCTCTTTCGCCCTGACCGGCGGCAGGGCTGGGGAAGAATATGCGCATCAAGATCGTCCAAGCCTGGTGGGTCCGCATCCCGATCGAAGCCGCTCGGCAACACCGCAGCGATTTCGGCCAGGTGACGACCTTCGACGCCGCCATCCTGCGCATCGAGACTGATGACGGGGTGGTCGGCTGGGGTGAAGGCAAGAACGCCGCCGGCAGCGCCGGCAGCTATGGCGCCCTGGTCCACATACTGAACCATGAGGTCGGGCCGCAATTGATCGGCCGCGATCCGGCCGACATCGGCGTCATCTGGGAGATGCTCTACAATGGCGTGCGTCACGACAGCGCCGCGCGAGCCGGCCACGCCATGCCGCAACTGGCGCGGCGCGGCATGAGCATCGCCGCCATCAGTGCCGTCGACATCGCGCTGTGGGACATCCTGGGCAAATCGCTCGGGGTTCCAGTTTGGCGGCTGCTGGGTGGCCGCAAGCTCGACCGCATGCCGGCCTACGCGTCAGGCGGCTGGGCGGCCACCGACGCTATCGGCGAGCAGTTGAAATCCTATATCGCCAGAGGCGGTTTCAAGGCGCTGAAGATGCGGGTTGGTGCCATGGACGGCGCAGCACACGTGTCTGCCGCCCGTGTCCATGCCGCACGGCAGGCGCTCGGCCCCGATATCGAGTTGATGGTCGACGCGCATGGCACCTACACGGTGGCCGAAGCCAAGCGCTTCATCCACCTCGTCAACGACCTCGACCTCGCCTGGTTCGAGGAGCCCGTCATTGCCGATGACAAGCCCGGCATGGCCGAAGTGCGGGCATCGGGCGCCGTTCCGATCGCAACCGGCGAAAGCGAAGCCACCCGCTATGCTTTCCGCGACCTCGCCATGCTCAAGGCCGCCGACATCTTCCAGCCCGACCCTGCATTCTGCGGCGGCATCAGCGAGGCGATGAAGATCGGCACCATCGCCAGTGCCTTCAACCTGCGCTTTGCGCCCCATCTGTGGGCAGGCGCGCCCTGCTTCTTCGCCGGGCTGCATGTCTGCGCTGCCTCGCCGTCGAGTTTCACTGTCGAATATTCGCTCGGCGCCAACCCGATGATCCACGATCTGATCGAGGAGACTGTCGAAGCCAAGGACGGTATGATAGCGATCCCCGAAAAGCCGGGTCTGGGATTCACGATTTCGGAGCGATTCCTGGAGGCGCACGCGCAACGCGATTGACGATGAAAGAAAAAAACCTTCTCGCGGAACTCGCCGCCTATCTGTTCTCCCATTCGGACAAGGAGACCGGCCGAACACCGTCCGAACGCGAACTGGCGGAGCATTTCGGCGTCAGCCGCGGCCAGATCCGCGAGGCGCTCGCCATCCTCGAAGCCATGCGCATCGTCGAGCGCCGCGCCAAGTCCGGCATTTATATCGACACCAAGCAGGCCAGCGTCGAGGCCATGGCGCTTTTTGCCCGCGCGGGCCTGCCGCTCGACCCGATCCAGATCTACGAGACGGTCGAACTGCGCAAGATCCACGAGATCAAAGCGGCCGAGCTTGCCTGTTCGCGCGCCACCGAGGAGAATTTCGAGCGACTGCGCGAAATCCTGAAAGCCTCGGAAAAGCGCATCGCGGCGGGCGAAGGCCTCGCCAAGGAGGACCGCGAATTCCACCTCGAGATCGTGCGCGCCACCAAGAACAGCGTCTTCCACAATGTCTGCAGCGTCTATTACATGATGGGCGAACAGCGCTTGCCAATCTATTTCAACGATCTGGAGCGCAGCGTGCGCTCGCATGCCGAGCACATCCAGATCTATGAGGCGCTGCTGCGCCGCGACGGCAATCTCGCCCAGGCGCTGATGAGCGCCCATCTGCAGGGCGCCGAAAGCTACTGGAAGGGGCTGATCGAGGGCCATGGCGAGGAACCGCAAAGCCCGGCGCTCGAAAAAGCCTGACCGACATGGCCCGCATCCTCACGACACACCCGCTACATCCGCGCGCCTCGGCCATGCTGGCTGGCACCGGCGAACTCGTCGTCGCTTCTGCCTTCGATCCAGCCACGCTGGCCGCCGAGGCGAGGAATGCCGACATCGTCATCGTCCGCGCGCCGCTGCCGCCGGCGCTGTTCGAGGGCGCCCGGAAGTTGCGAGCGGCGATCCGCCATGGCGCCGGGCTCGACATGATCCCGATGGAAGCTGCGACCGCCGCCGGCGTGCTGGTTGCGAACGTGCCGGCGGTCAATGCCCGCTCGGTTGCCGAGCACGTCATGTTTGCAGCACTCGCTTTGCTTCGCAACTTCCGCGTCGTCGACCGCGACTTGCGCGCCAAAGGCTGGCTTGCCGGCCGCGAGCACGCCAATTCCAACAGCGAACTTGCCGGCAAGACGATCGGCATCGTCGGCCTTGGCGCCGTTGGCCAGGCTGTCGGCCATATCGCCGCGCACGGCTTCGACCTGAAGGTGGTGGCAACGACGCGCAGCATGCAGCCGGCGCCGGAGAAAGTCGGCTTCCTGTCGATCGACGCCCTGGTCGAGCAAAGCGACATCATCGTTCTGTGCTGCCCGCTGACGCCGGAGACGCGCGGCCTGATCAACCGCGAGCGGATCGCGCGCATGAAGCCGCATGCGTTGCTGATCAACGTCTCGCGCGGACCTGTCATCGACGACGACGCGCTGATCGAAGCCTTGCAGAAGCGCCGCATCGGCGGTGCTGCGCTCGATGTCTTTTCGACGCAGCCGCTGCCGTCAAATCATCCTTATCTCAACTTCGACAATGTCATCATCACTCCGCATATGGCCGGCATCACCGAGGAGTCGATGATGCGGATGGGCGTTGGCGCGGCGGGCGAAGCCTTGCTGGTGCTAGCGGGCAAACTGCCGGTCAACCTGCGCAATCCCGAAGTGGTCGATCACTACCGGCGGCGGTTTCCGGCGAGCGCGTAACGCATCGCTGTTTCGCCCCAATTCTCCGCGACGTTGAAAACCATGTTCGGTCTTCGCCTTAAATGCCTGACTGTTGCCGCGTCTTCGCTCTGCGCCTTGCCGTCATTTGCGGAGGCTCAGAGCAGCTACGTCTATTGCGATAACGGGCTGCGCTGCTTCAAGGCGCCGTGCCCATCGAGCAGCGCGCTTGACCTTGGGACCGGCACGATCGTCAAGGGCGTGTCGATCGACCCCAGCGGATTGCCGCAGGCCGACAAGGCGATAACGGATCTCTCCGACGCGCTTTATGCCGGAAAGATCGTCGTCAGAGGATCGATCGAGCAACGCACCCAGACCATCAGCGGCAAGGAATACACCCTCCCCTGGCTGGTCGCGACCCGCATCGTACGGACCGCCAAGGATGGTGAACGCAAGCACTGTTCGTCACACTGACGGTCGGCCCAGTTCCGGTCACGTGCCAAGCAGCGACTCAATTTCAGCAGCAATCCGCAACAGACGCCGGTCCTGCCCATTGCGCGCCACCAGCATCAATCCGGCAGGCAGCGCCATGCCTGGCATCGGCAGCGAGATTGCACATAGATCGAATTGGTTGGCGACCTGCGTGTTGCGCAGCAGCAGGCCTTCGATGCGGTCGCGCAGTTCGGCATCTCCGGCCATCGAAGCGATGGTCGGCGCCATCACAGGTGTGGTCGGCAAGACCAGCACATCGGCCGATGCCAGCCGCTCATCCATGGCGGCGGCGAGAGCTGCACGACGGCGTATCGCCCTGATATAGACAGGCGTCGGCAGCATTGCTGCCCGTGACAAAGGCCCGCTGACGTGCGGGTCGACAGGCACCGAGGCTCCCGTCGCCAGCCAGTCGGCATGCACTTCGGCACCCTCCATCGCCGCGATCGAACCGCGCTTGGTGGCCGCGCGCATCTCTCCAAGCAGATCGTCGATCGGCAGGTCCGCGACCTGCGTGCCTGCCTGCTCGATCTTGCCAACGCAGTGGTCGAACGCGATCGTCACCTCGCCTTCCGTCCCTTCGAAAAGAATGCCGCGCGGGATGCCAATACGAAGCCCCCTAAGAGCAATCTGCGCCAGCGCGGTCGGTATCTCGCCGGCCATCACGGCGTCGGCAGCGGCACACTGAGCGACGGTTCTGGCAAGCGGCCCGATCGAATCCAACGTGGCGGACAACGGGAAGGCGCCGGTCAGCGGCACACGCCGCGCCGTCGGCTTGAAGCCGACCACGCCATTGAGCGATGCCGGAATGCGTACCGAACCACCGGTGTCGGAACCGATCGATATCTCGCTCGTCGCCTCACCGACGGAAACGCCGGCGCCCGAGGAGGACCCGCCGGGTATGCGGCTGGCGTCGACCGCATTGCCGGGCGTGCCAAAATGCTGGTTGTCACCGATCGCGGTGAACGCGAATTCGGTCATGTTGGTCTTGCCGATTATGACAGCGCCGGCCTGCCGCAGCCGGCTCACAATCGCGGCATCGAGCAGTGCAGGCGCGGCGGTCTTGCGCATCAGCGAACCGGCCGTGGTTGGTTCACCGGTGACATCGAACAGATCCTTGATCGAGACAATGGTGCCGTCGAGCGGTCCGAGCTTCACCCCCGCCCGCCTGCGGGCATCGCTGGCGTCAGCCGCCGCTCGTGCGACTTCGGCATAAAGCTTGGTGAACACGCGCTCATCACCGGCACGGGCGGCAAGGTGCGCGAGGACGATTTCCAGATGATCCCGGACTGATTGCATTTCGGTGTCGGACTCCAGACGCCTTGAACGTCCTTAGTGCAGCGGCATGGCTTGCCGAGGCTTAACCCGGCGCGGACGGTTTTGCACCCCTGCCGAACAGAAGGAAGACACCATGCTCTACAAAGGTAGCTGTCACTGCGGAAAGATCACGCTGGAATTCAAGGCCAAACTGACCGGGGCCGTGCGGTGCAATTGCTCGATATGCGCGCGCAAAGGCGCCCTCTTGTGCGCTATCCCGCACGAAACCTTGCAGGTCCTGGCCTGGGGCGACGACCTCGGCATCTACACATTCGGCAACCATGCCATCGCGCACCGCTTCTGTCGCACTTGCGGCATCCATCCCTTTGCAGAGGACGTCCGCGAAGGCGGTGACCGGAGTGCCTACGTCAACATCAACTGCGTCGCAAATCTCGACCCTTCAACCCTGCCGATATTCGACTTCGACGGGCGCGCTGTCTGAACCGGCCGCTGGCGGCTTATGTAGACGGCAGCTTTGTCGCTGCCATCACAACGGCGTCGGCCCGAAAACCGTGACGGGTCTCGGGCCGACGCGCAGTGTCAGGGAAGCCTGATTTGCGTCCAGGCTACTCGGCGCGCTTCGGGCCGCGCAGGAACACCACGACGGCCGCCAGCAGTGTCGCCGCGCCGCAATAGGCAAAGGAGCTGGCCACACCGGCATGGTCGACCAGCAGGCCGCCAAAGACGGCGCCAAGCGCAATCGCCACCTGGAAGGTCGCCACCATCAGCCCTCCGGCGCTTTCGGCCTGATCAGGCGCTGCCCGCACCAACCAGCTTTGCAGCCCGACCGGAACCGCGCCGAAGGCAAAGCCCCAGATCGCAACGGCAGCGGCGGCGACCATGGGCGAAGCTCCGAAAACCAGCATCGAGGCGGCGGCAAGCGCAATCAGCAAGGGCGCCAGAGCTGCGGCTGCCTTGAGGCTGCGTTCGGCCAGAATGCCACCGGCAACATTGCCGAAGAAGCCGCCAATGCCGTAGGCCAGCAGCACCAGCGAGATCGTCTCGATGTCGAGCACGGGGACCTTCTCCAGGAAGGGACGGACATAGGTGAAGCCGGCAAAGTGTCCCGAGGCGACCAGCAGCACGACGAGCAGTGCGATCCTGATGGAGGGGCGCTCCAGCACCTCCAGCAAGGTGCGGAAGCTCGCTACACCCACGGGCGGCAGCTTCGGAATGGTGGCCAGCTGCACCAGCAGTGCCAGGGCGGCAACGACGGTCGCGATCATGAAGGCCGTGCGCCAGCCCCAGATATCGCCGACATAGGCGCCGACCGGCGCCGCGCAGACGGTCGCCAGCGAAACGCCGGTCAGGATGATCGACATGGCGCGCGGCATCAGTCGCATCGGCACCAGCCGCAGTGCCATGGCCGCCGACATCGCCCAGAAGCCGCCGAGCGCGACGCCGAGCGCGACGCGGGCGAGCAGGAGCATGGTAAGCGATGAGGCAAAGGTGGCAAGGAGATTGGACAGGATCAGGAACACCGTCAGCATCCACATCACCAGCCTGCGATCCATACGCCTGGTAATGATCGCCATGGTGGGTGCGGCAATGGCGCCAACGATCGCGGTCGCGGTCACCGCCTGTCCGGCCACCCCTTCGCTGACGCCCAGATCGCGCGCCATCGTTGTCAACAGGCTGGCGGGCAGAAATTCAGCGGTCACCAGACCAAACACCCCCAGTGCCAGCGACACCACGGCACCCCAGGCCGGTTCGGTTCGTTCGTCGGAGTCTGCAGGGTTCAGAAGATCGGCGTCGACGACGCCTGTCGCGGGTTCGGCCATGGTCAGTCTCCGAGTTGTTTGCAGCGCAGCATTTGGCTGCAATGCAACATAGGGAGTGACCACTTGGAGTTTCCATGCTAGAAACCCCGTCATGTTTGCCCATTCGTCCAAAATTCCAATCACCGGCGACCCATTGACAGACATCTTGCGCGGCTTGCGGCTCGATGGCGTCGAGTACGGCCGCTTCGAGCTGAAGGAGCCCTGGGGTATCCAGTTCCCAGCGCAGCCAGCGGCGCGGTTTCATTTCATCGGCCGCAAAGGTTGCTGGCTGAAGCAGCCGTCCGGTGAATGGGTGGAACTCAATGCAGGCGACGCGATGCTGCTGCCGCGCGGTGCGGCGCACGTGCTGGCCAGTGAACCCGGCGCCCAGGCCTGGCCGATCCACGGCTACGAAGTCGAGGAGGTCTGCAAGGACGTCTACTGCATGTCGAACGAAGGCATGTCGGAATGTTGCCGGCCGGGAACCCTGCTGTTTTGCGCCAGCATGTACTTCAATCTTGACGGCCTGCATCCCCTGCTCGGCATGATGCCGGATGTCATGCGCACACATGAGCTGGGAGCCTACGAGCCTGGCATTCCGCATCTCCTGGAGTCGATGGCGCGCGAAGTGACGATGGAGCGCGTCGGCTCCGGCGGCATCCTGGCGCGGCTGGCCGACGTGCTTGCCGCCACCGTCATCCGCTCATGGGTCGAACGCGGCTGCGGCGATTCGTCCGGCTGGATCGCCGCGGTCAGGGACCGCGAAATCGGCCGCGTGCTGGCCGCCATCCATCTCGAGCCGAACCACGACTGGACAGTTGAGTCCCTGGCCCGGATGATGGGCGCCTCGCGATCGGGATTTGCCGAGCGCTTCGCCACCATCGTTGGAGAAACGCCGGCAAAATATGTCACCCAGGTCAGGATGCATCAGGCGAGACAGTGGCTGATCCGCGACCGGATGAAAATATCCGTCGTTGCGGCGCGTCTCGGTTACGAATCGGATGCCGCATTCAGCCGCGCCTTCAAACGCGTCATCGGCTCGGCGCCCAGCCACCTTCGCGCCGAGGAACAGGCTGCTATCCGCTAGGCCGGCTGAGCCGACCTCCACGCCCGCTTCAGCTGGAGTTCACACAACGTGCCGCAAGCTGACGCCGCTGCCCTTGTCGAACAGCACCACCTTGTCCGGGTTCCAGGCAAAGCGCACCGATTGCTCGATCGCGACATCGGTCCTGGCCGGCGGCGAGCCGACGACGCTCGCCACATAGGTATCGCGCGGATTGTTGTAGATCTCGTGCGGCGTACCCGTCTGCACGATGCGGCCATGGTTGAGTACGCCGACCTTGTCACCCATCGACATCTCCTCGATCTGGTCATGGGTGACGAACAGGAAGGTGGCGCCGAGCTGCATCTGCAGGTTCTTCAGTTCCGTGCGTAGCGCCTCGCGCAGCTTGGCGTCGAGCGCCGACAGCGGCTCGTCCATCAGGAAAACGCGCGGCTTGCGCACGATGGCGCGGCCGATCGATACGCGCTGCATCTCACCGCCTGACAGCTTGTCGGTCTTGCGGTCGAGCAGATGCTCGATCCGCAGCGTGCGGGCGGCACGGTCGACGCGATCCTTGATCTCGGCGTCGGGTCCTCCGGTCAAGCCGGAGGATGACGGCGTGAGAGTTGAGAGGGCGACGCACACCGACCGGCGCGGACCGGCGCAAACGCGACCTGCCGGATAGCGTCAGCTGCTGATCATCTCGTAGTCTTGTTGAGAACCGTGACGATCGCCGCGAGAATCACTGTCGCGGCGGCAACTTCCCACACGAAAACCTGCTTGTAGAACGGCGGCGTGGCGAGCTGCGCCTTGCCGCCGATCGTATTGGGGTCCGGCGGCTTGAGGAAGAAGGCGCCGTAGAGATGGGCTACCGTCATCGAAACCAGCAGCACAATGCAGAAGATCATCGCCACCACCAGCGCAACCTTCACTACGCTGCGTGGCTTGACGCCTGGCTCGGCCAACGGCAGCAGGTTGTTGACGAGTCCGGCGAGCACCACGAGACCGCTGCCGACCGCGTACAGCCCGATAGAAAAAGGCTGGAAGATCAGCACCAGCGCCAGGACACCGAGGCCGATAATGAAGACCTCGAGGCGAAACGCGCCGGCGGGGCTGATGCCGGAAGAACTGTCGCTCATGACCGCACCGCCCTTCCGGCATCATCGAAGACGTGGGTTTGCCTGGGATCGGGGCGCAGGTTCAGAGCCTCGCCGATCTTGACCCGCTGGCTGCGTGGCACCACGACGCGGATGTCGCCGCCCATGGCCGTGCGGGCATGAATAAGGGTTTCGGCGCCCATGGGCTCGATGAGTTCGGCCTGGGCGGCGATGGTGCCGCGGTCTGCCGCGTCGGTTGCGGCGAAGGCACGGGGGCGGATGCCGATCGTTACCTTTCCGGGCCGCAGGTGCTCGACGGCCGCGTCGGTGGTGATCGCCAGGGTATTGCCGGCGACGGTCATGTCGGCCATGCCATCGGCGAACGTCTTGAGGTCGGCCTCCAGAAGATTCATCTGCGGCGTACCGATGAAGCTCGCCACAAAAACATTGGCGGGCTTGGCGAACACTTCGTGCGGTGAGCCCACTTGCTCGATCAGGCCGTCCCTCATGATGGCGATGCGGTCGGCCATGGTCAGGGCTTCGAGCTGGTCGTGGGTGACGATCACGGTCGCTTTGGATAGGCCTTGCAGCACCTCCTTGATCTGGCCACGCATGGTCTGGCGGAGCTCGACATCAAGACGCGACAACGGCTCATCGAAGAGGAAGCAATTGGGATCGCGGACGATGGCGCGGGCCATAGCGACGCGCTGCTTTTCACCTTCGGATATCTGGCTGGGCAGCCTGTCGAGGACTTGCTCCAGGTGCAGGATCGCCGCGACGCGGTTGACGCGGGCAGTGCGGTCAGCCGCGGAAATGCCGTCATGGTAGAGCGGGAAGGCGATGTTCTCTCCGACCGACGCCGACGGGTAGAGGGCGTAAAACTGGAACACCATTGCGATGTCGCGCTTTTCGGGCGGCAGGTTGTTCATCACCCTCCCGGCGAGGACGACCTCGCCGCCTGAGACGCTTTCGAGCCCGGCGATCACGCGCAGGGTAGTCGTCTTGCCACAGCCGGACGGGCCGAGAAGGCAGACGACCTCGCCGGCAGCCACCGACAGGTCGACGTCCCTGACCGCCGTGAAGGAGCCGAAGCGCTTGGTGACTTTACGGAGTTCGATGGTTGACATGTCAGCGCTTCACCGTGCCGAAGGTGACGCCGCGCAACAGATGGTCCTGCAGGAAGAAGGTGACCAGGAACACGGGAATGAGAAACAGGGTTTCAATGGCGGCAAGCAAGGTCCAATCGGTGCCGCGTCCGCCCGAAGACACGGCCTGGTTCATGGCAACCGGGACCGTCCGCGTGTCGGGTCCCGACAGCAACAGGGCGAACAGGAACTCGTTCCAGGTGAGGATCAGGCCAAACACAAACGTCGCGGCGAGGCCGGCGATGACCTGGGGAAGGGCAATCTTGAAGAACACCCGGATTCCAGAGGATCCGTCGATGCGGGCCGCATCCTCGACGTCGGGCGACAATTCGTCAAAGAAGCTTTTCATCATCCAGATGGTGAAGGCAAGATTGAAGGCGGTGTAGAGCATGATGATGCCGAAATATGAACCCGACAGGCCCACCACGCGGAACATCAGGATCACGGGAATGATCACCACGATCGCCGGCAGCATGCGCGTGGTCAGGATGATGAACAGGTAGGTGTCGTTGCCTTTCAGCGGATAGCGCGAGAAGCCGAAGGCCGCGAGGGTGCCGATGGCGAGGGCGAGCAGCACCGACACCGACGCGATGAAGATCGAATTGAAGAAGTAACGATCGAACCCCGTCGCTTCGGGGGCGCCGCCCGGGGTCATCGAGCGCGAGAACACGGACCCGAAATTTTCGAGCGTCGGCGTGAAGACAAAATGGTCTGGAATCAAACCGAACAGCGAGGTGGGCGATAGCGTCGGCGGGACGAGGAGCGCGTCGCCCTGCGGTTTGAAGGCGGTGAATATGATGAACAGCACCGGCAGAAAATAGATAAAGGCGACGACGGCCACGCCGAGCGTCCGCCCCCAGCCGGCTTTGTCCACACCGCTCGCCCTACGCAGGCCGAGCTTTCCCCATATCGATTCGGCCACAGGTCAGGCTCCCAGCGTGCGGCGGTTGGCGAGGTAAAGGTAGAGGTTGGTGAGAACAATCACCATGAAAAGCATCAGATAGGAGATCGCCGCGCCCTCGCTCGTCTTGTTCTGCTCGTTGGCGATGCGAATCAGATGATAGGAAATCGTCAGCGTGTCGTTGCCCCCCTTGGTGAGCAGGATGACCAGATCCGCCAGCTTGAAGGCCTCGATCGTGCGGAACAGCAGGGCCAGCATAAGAAGGCCGCGGATGTAGGGGAAGGTGATCATCCAGAACTGCCGCCATCGCGACACACGGTCGATGGCGGCCGCCTCATAGAGGTATTTCGGCACCGATACGAGGCCCGCCAGGACAAGGAGCATGACGAAGGGCGACCACATCCACGCGTCGGCGAAAACGATTCCCGTCACCGCACCGACCTTGGTGCTCATCAGGATGAACTGGTCGCCGGCGATCGAATTGATGACGTAGCTGAGGATGCCGAAGGTCGGGTCGTAGTAGTAGGTGAAGAACACGCCGGAGGCGACAACCGAAAGCATCATCGGCGTCAGCACCAGGATCAACAGATACTTGCGCAGCGGGAATTGCTTGGAGAACAGGATGGCCAGCAAAAAGCCGACGATCATCTGCGCGGAGACGGTGAACACCACGAACATCGCGGTATTGATCAGCGCGCTCCAGGTCGCGTTGGCGGCGAGATCGTTGGTGAGAATCCGGGCGTAATTTCCGAGGCCGATAAATCGGATCGTCTGCTGGTTGGCCTGATAGGCGAAGAACGAAAGGCCCAGCGACCACAGCAGGGGGAAGATATTCATCACGAACAGAACGGCGATCGCCGGGGCAACCAGCAGGGCGCCGAAGTAGTGGCGCCGATACGCGTTGACGGTAAATGCGGCCGCGACCAACGTCGCCGTCACGCCCACCACCCAGAAGGATAGTGCCGCCGGCAAGACCGCGATCGATATGGCCGAGACGACGACGGCGACGGCGATGGCGAGTTTCCAGTTGTGAGCAACAACCGCGGTGAACAGTGGTGCCGGCAGGGAGTGTGAAGCAGCGGTCATGGGAGTCCGGAATGTGGAGCGTCTGACGTTACAGTGACGGGGGGCGGCGTTTCCGCGCCCCGCAGATTTGTTGGAGAGTTACTGGATCAGGCCGGCGTTCTTCAGGAGGTCCTCCTGGAACTTGGCGACATTATTCATGGTGGTCTTGGCGTCTTGCTTGCCGGTGATGGCAAGATCGTACTGGTCCTGCTGCTGGGTGAGCATCTCGAAGAACTGCGGCACGTGCCACATATCCTTCTGCCAGTCGAGCGAGTTTGCCCAGGCGCGGTTCCACGGACGGTAGGTCACGTATTTTGGATCGGTGTACACGGAGGTGATAGCCGACTGACCGCCAGCCGCGGCGAACTGGTGCTGGATCTCGGGCGAGAGCCACCACTTGACGAAGCCGACCGCTTCCTTGATCTGCGCGTCCGTTGTCCAGGTGGTCAGCACGAAAGGCTGTCCGCCGATCTGTGACGTACGATTGATCTTGCCGTCGGCGCCGCGCAGGCCCGGCGCCATTCCGAACACCAACTTGTCGGCAACCTTCGAGGTCTTGGGATCGAGCGAGGCTTCGCCGAGGCCGATCCAGTCGACGTTCATGGCGACCTTGCCCTCACGGAACAACTGGTCGGAGACGAAGATGTCCATGGTGCCAGTCTTGACCACCGGGGGCATCCACTTGAGCATGCTCATGAAATGGTCCATGCCCTCGATGGACTTCGCCGAGTTCACGACGCCTTCGGCATGCCCCGTCGGTGCCTTCGTTTCATCCCAGATGCCGCCGCCATGCTGCCAGACAAACGAGTGGACCGAGCTCGTCGAGAAGTCATAGCCTTTGCCGGCCTGATAGGCGATGCCGTAGAAATCGTCATCCAGCACCTGGCCGGCGAGCTTGTCGCCCTTCTTGCGCTGGAAGAATTCGCCAACATGCGCGAACGTGTTCCAGTCCATGTTGTCGAGTTCTTCGCCGGTGCAGGGCAGCTTCTCATTGTACTTCGCCTTGAAGGCGGCCTGCTCGCCTTCGTCGCAGATCACGTCCTTGCGGGCGTAGGTGACCAGCACGTCCGGGAACTGCGGGAAACCATAGTAGTTCGGCGTCGAGTTCGGATAGGTTGAATAGGCATTCACAATCGCCGGATGCATAGAGTCCATTGTGGCCTTCAGTTCCGGGTCGGCGTCGATCAGATCATTGATCTTGCGGAAATAGCCCCCCTCAATAAACGCTCCAAGCCACTGAGAATCCGACACAGCGAAATTGTACTTCTGTTCACCAGATGTAAGAGACGCATTGACACGGGTATAGAAATCCGGCCACGGAATGAAGTCGATATCAAGCGTCACCTTGTTGCCGGAAGCTGGCTTGTATTGCTCGTCGAAGAACTTCTTCATGATGCGCATTGGCGGCCAATCGGGACCGACCATCGTCAGTTTCACCTCGTCGGCAGAGGCATAGGTCACGCCCCCCACCAGTAGCGTGGCAGCGAAGCTGGCGGCTGTCGCTAGCCCTTTCACTTTCGTCATCGCGGTCATTCGGGTTTCCTCCCTTTGGTAAACCGGATTACTTCTCGCCGTTCGCGTCAGGTCATTGCCTGGCCGCTCGCGGCGTCGAAGACGTGGATTTTCCTGCTGTCGATGGCGATCGATGCCGAATCGCCAGTCCTGATGCTGGCGGCGGTCGCTTCCGGCAGCACCATGCGCAACATTTCGCCGCCCGCCTCGACCGAGACGATGGTGATGTCGCCGAGCGGCTCGAGCAGATGCACCTTCGAGGCGACCGCAGCTTCGCCCTTGGCGGCGAGCCGGATGTCGCTCGGGCGAATGCCGATCAGCACCGCCTCGCCGGCATTGGCGGTCTTGCATGGCGCCGCCGGAACCAGAGTGCCGAGCGGCGTGTCGAAAGATTTGGCGTCGGCCCGCACCGAAGCCTTGAACAGATTCATATGCGGCGAGCCGATCTTGCTGGCGACATAGGCATGGACGGGCCGCTCGTAGAGTTCGTCCGGCGTACCGATCTGGACGATGCTGCCGTCGCGCATCACCGCGATCTCCTCGCCCATCGACAGCGCCTCTAGCTCATCGGGAGTGGCATAGATCACGGTCATGCCGAACTGGCGGTGCAGCCGCTTCAGCTCGGCGCGCGTCTCGTGGCGAAGCTTGGCATCGAGGTTGGTGAGCGGCTCGTCAAGGAGGAGAATCTTCGGCCGGCGGATGAGCGAGCGGCCGAGCGCGACGCGCTGCTGCTCGCCGCCGGACAGGGTCGCCGGCTTGGCCCTCAGCCGGTGCGTCAGCTTGAGGATCTCGGCGGTCTCATTCACCCGCTTGTCGATCTCGCCGCGCGCGGTTTTTTCCTCGCGCAGCGGATAGGCGAAATTGTCGTAGACGTTGAGGTGCGGATAGAGCGCAAAGGACTGGAATACCATCGAGATGCCGCGGCCCATGATCGGCGCGCGGGTCACGTCCTTGCCGCCGATCTCGACAGTCCCGCTGTCGGGCGGCACCAGACCCGCAATCGTGCGCAACGTCGTCGTTTTGCCGACCGAACTCGGCCCGAAAAGGACGAAGAAGCGGCCTTCGTCGACGGCGAAGCTCAGGTCGTGGACGGCCCGCACGGATCCATAGGTCTTGCTAACCCTGTCGAGGCGGAGCGCAATGCCGTTGCCGGCACCAGGCGACGCCTGCGTCACGATGCGCCACCTCGTGCGGACGGAACACGCGCCATCCGTATGATCCTCCTCGCCCTGCCGAAATCGACTGCGGCTGTCATTCCTGATCCGCCCTTTCTTCTTCATCTGGTATTACCAATTCCCGACGCCCGTCAAGCGCTTTTCTTGAGCGTAGCCGCCAATCGGAATCTTCCATCTTCTCGCCTATCCCTATATTTTTCCATCTTTTTCGTTTCAACAGGCTCGGAAAGCTTGTACCTACATTTGGATCCAACAGAAATATCGAATCGTCGGAAAATAAATCTGGTCGAACCAGATTTACGCTATCCCACCGACAAGACCTGTACTTTAATGCCGTCGCTGCCTTCCGACTCCGCGACCGCCGCACGCACCAGCGCGCCGGCCGCCCATTGCGCGACCGACATCGTCCGGCGACTGTCCAACCCCCAGATATCCTTGAGCACGATCAGCACCTCGACGCCGAAGATCAGCGACAGCGCCTGCGCCAGCCGCTTGAATTCGCGCGGCGGCAAACGGCCCTTGAGCGGCGCGATCGCCTGTTTTAGCAACTCGATGCGGTGGCCGCGCGTGAAGGCCGGCTCACCGTCCAGCGTGCCGGCCTGACGCCTCGCCCACTGATCGAGCGACAGCTTTAGTGCTGCCTTGAACGTCGCCTCGAAGGCCTCGATGCGCGGCATGGCCGTGTCGAACAGATCGGCGACCCGGCGCTCCGCATCCGCGGAGGTCGATTGCCAGGTGAGGATTGGCCCTAGCCCCTCGTCGACTACCGCTTGCACCAGTGCCGCCTGGCTCGGGAAATACCGGTAGGCGGTGGCACGGGAAACCTGTGCCGCCTCGGCGACTTCGCTGACCGAGGGCGTGACGCCCGCCTGCATCAGCCTCGTCGCCGTCTCCAGCATCAGTCGTTTCGTGCGCGCGCGCGGCCCGCGCTCTATCGCCCGGCCGTTTCCCGGCTCAGTGCTGTCGCTCGCTGTGGATTGTTGACGTGAGACATCCATATCAATACGATACGCGCGTCTCAAAAATTTGCAATGGCCTTCGCTTGCCGGAAGGTCGGGCAAGCAGCCGGCGGGGAAACGCGATGAAGCGCATCTATGTGGTGGGCACCGCCGACACCAAAGGTGAGGAACTCGCCTTCCTGGCCGATGCGATCGCCGCCACCGGTGCCGCGGTGTCCCGCGTCGATGTCGGAACACGCGAAGCAACAGTTCCCGTCGACATCACCGCAAAGGAAATTGCCGGCCATCATCCCAACGGCGGCGACGCCGTGCTCGGCGGCAATGATCGTGGCGCTGCGGTCGCCGCGATGGGTATCGCCTTTGCCCGCTTTGCCCAATCGCGAAACGATATCGCCGCCATGATCGGCATCGGCGGTGGCGGCGGCACGTCGATCATCACCTCGGGCATGCGCGCGCTGCCGCTCGGCCTGCCCAAAATCATGGTTTCGACGCTCGCCTCCGGCGATACGTCGCCTTACGTCGACGTTTCCGACATCATCATGATGCCTGCGGTGACCGACATGGCCGGACTGAACCGGCTGTCCCGCGTCATCCTGCACAATGCCGCCCAGGCGATATCGGGCATGGCGGCGAAACCGGCACCACCGCCCGACGGCAAACCGTCGATCGGCCTCACCATGTTCGGCGTTACCACACCTTGCGTGACCGCCATCGCCGACCAGCTTCGTTCGACCTACGACTGCATGGTCTTCCACGCCACCGGCACTGGCGGCCGCAGCATGGAGAAGCTGGCCGACAGTGGCCTGCTGTCCGGCGTCATCGATATCACCACGACCGAGGTCTGCGATCTCTTGTTCGGTGGTGTTTTACCGGCGACGGAGGACCGCTTCGGCGCGATCGCCCGCACCAGGCTGCCCTATGTCGGTTCGGTCGGCGCACTCGACATGGTCAACTTCTGGGCACCGTCGACCATTCCGGAGCACCACCGCGGTCGGCTGTTCTATGAACACAATCCCAACGTCACGCTGATGCGCACCACGGCGCAGGAATGCCGCGCGATCGGCGAATGGATCGGCGCCAGGCTCGCTCGCTGCGAGGGGCCGGTGCATTTCCTCATCCCTGAAAAGGGCGTCTCGGCGCTCGACATCGAAGGCGGCGCCTTCTTTGATCCGGAAGCCGACGCCGTCCTGTTCGAAGCCATCGAGCGCACTATCCGGCCAAATGGCACCCGGCGCGTGAAGCGCCTTCCACTCCACATTAACGACCCGGAATTCGCCGCGGCCGCGGGCGCGGCTTTTCTCGACATCGCCAGACAGTGAGATTCAAGACATGCCCGCCATACCGCGCAAGGACATACTGAAGAGATTCAGGGGAATGATCGACAAGGGCGTGCCGATCGTCGGCGGCGGCGCCGGCACCGGCCTGTCGGCCAAGGCCGAGGAGGCTGGCGGCATCGACCTCATCATCATCTACAATTCCGGCCGCTACCGGATGGCCGGCCGCGGTTCGGCCGCTGGCCTGCTCGCCTATGGCAATGCCAATGAGATCGTCAAGGAAATGGCCTACGAGGTTTTGCCTGTGGTCAAGAAGACGCCGGTGCTGGCCGGCGTCAACGGCACCGATCCCTTCGTCATCATGCCGCTGCTCTTGGCCGAGCTGAAGACCATGGGCTTTTCCGGCGTGCAGAACTTTCCGACCATCGGCCTGTTCGACGGCCAGATGCGGCAAAGCTTCGAGGAGACCGGCATGGGCTTCGGGCTCGAGGTCGACATGATCGCCGAGGCGCGCAAGCTCGACCTCTTGACCACACCCTATGTTTTCAACCCGGACGAGGCCCGCGCCATGACAAAGGCCGGAGCCGACATTGTCGTCGCCCACATGGGCGTGACCACAGGCGGCTCGATCGGCGCCACATCGGCCAAGTCTCTCGACGACTGCGTGCTCGAGATCGACGCCATCGCCAACGCCGCGCGTTCGGTGCGCAAGGATGTCATCCTGCTTTGCCATGGCGGCCCGATCTCGATGCCGGACGACGCCCGCTACATCCTCGACCGCTGTAAGGGCCTGCACGGTTTCTATGGCGCAAGCTCGATGGAACGGCTGCCGGCGGAAGCCGCGATCGCAAGACAGACGGCGGATTTCAAGGCCGTGACGCTTGGCGGCGACGGGAATACGAAGAAAAAAGAAGGGGTGATGAGATGACCGACAAGAGCAAAATGTTTGTCTACCCGAAGGATGTCAGTGCCTTCGGCTTCGACTGGGGCAGACTGGCGCTGACCGTGGCGCCCGAGGTCAATGGCGCGACGCGCTTTTCCGGCGGCGTCGTCGACCTGCCATCCGGCAAGGGCCATACGCGTCACAACCATCCGGGCGCCGAGGAAATCATCTTCGTCATATCAGGTCATGGCGAGCAGATGGTCGAGGACGAGAACGGCAATCCGGTAGTCGAGAAAGTCGGCCCCGGCTGCACCATCTATGTGCCGGAAAGCCGCTTTCATTCGACGCTCAATACTGGCGACGGACCGATGCAGCTCTTCGTCGTCTATTCGCCGGCCGGCCCAGAACTGGTTTTGCGGGAACTGCCGGATTTCAGGCTGATCCCGCCGGGCGGCAAATAACGTATCCGGGGCAGCGCCAGCCTTCGTCTCTATAGGGTGCCACCCCTGTTCCACCCCCGGCCCCGATCGCCAAACATCAGATAGCCGGTATCCGTCACCGCCAACGTGTCCTCCAGCTTGATGAAGCCGCGCGTCGGGTGGAGCATTGTCGTCTCGACCGACAGCACCATGTTCTTCTCCAGCGGCTTGGACGCATAGGTGCCCTCATAGGTCACCGGGTGGTTGGTCATCAGGAACGGTGCCTCGTGCGTGATCAGGCCCATGCCATGGGCGAAGAAATCCGTATAGGCCGCGACCTTCGACGCTTTCAGCACACCTTCGGCATGCGAAATCATGTCGCCGCCCAGCGTGCCCGCTCTGACCTTTGAGAAGGCCGCCTGCTGTACCGCCTCGACCTCGGCTAGCAGATCCTCGAGCTGGGCATCCGGTTCGCCCAGAATGCCCATGCGGCAGAGGTCACCGATATAGCCGTGATAATTGCCGCCGGAATCGATCGACAGCACCTCGCCTTTCTTCCACGCTTGCGGCGAGGCGGCGCGATTGTGGCTGGAGCCCAGTGTCAGCAGGCAATATTCGAAATGCGCGCCGCGATTGGTCTCCTCGCGCCGCAGCTGCTCGATCATCTCGCTCTTGGTCGTGCCTTCGCGCGCCCACGCGATCGTCGCCAGCATGGAATCGGTGATCAGTTCGGAGGCCGTGCGCAGCTTCTCCAACTCGGCATCGGTCTTGATAGCGCGCATGCGCTCGAGCATGTCGGTCGCATCGATCAGCTTGGCGTCCGGCAGCGCCTTGCGGATCAGCGTATAGGCGTCCGACGGCAGGAAGCCCGGCTCGATGCCGATGCGAGCGCCGGCCTTACCGATCTTCTGCAGATGTTCGACAGCGAGATTGGCGGCGTCGAGCGTGCCCCAGCAGGCGGCGTGCAATGTCGGCGTCCAGAACGGGTTGTTCTGGTGCTCGCCACCCTCCATGCGATTGCCAATATAGGCGGCATGCTCCGGCCCGCCCTTTTCGTACACGACGATCGGCAGGTAACGGCTGTGGCCGATCGCATCCATGGCGGCAAAGAAGATGAATTTGTAGCCGCCCAGCAGATACTGCGTGTTGTGCTTGGAGGTGGCGAGCAGCACATCGATGCCGGCCTCCTCCATCAGCCGGTCGACCCGCGCCTGGTCGAACGGGACAGTGCCGACGGCATTCTTGCCCGGAGCAATGTTCATCTCTCTCTCCCTGAATTGCCCGGGATCGCCGGCTGTTCCGCTCCCGATCCCATGGCCCTGCATCAAATCTGCACCATTCCGCCCACTCTGGTCCAGCCAGAAATGGCAAAAACAGCACCGTTCGATGTCACCATACCACCATTGGTCGCATATCAGATCATTCTGGTCTTACCAGATGGAGCGAATTGAGCCCCTTCCACCAAACTGGTCCAGCGGATGAAAATTTCAAAGCCAAGCGAGGATGCGCCAATTCCGTCTCTGGCGAAACCCTCGGCAAGGCCCATAATCGCCGCCGCAAGGATGCCGGCGGACTTGCCGGGTCTGAGGGGTTGTTGGCGCACCCGGTCGGGTCGCGGAGAGGACGGAGTTCGATCATGTCAGATTTCACGATTTCGAGACGCACGATGCTTGCCGGTTCGGCAATGCTGCTGGCCTCCACCGCCATGCCGATATCAGGCTGGGCGCAGACGCCGAAGAAGGGTGGCCGGCTGGTGCTCGCCGCCGATTCCGAGCCGCGCAACCTCAACCCGGCGATCGTCGCCTCCAACGGCGTCTTCTTCATCTCCAGCAAGATCGTCGAAACGCTGGCCGAAGCCTCATTCGACGGCAAGGACGGGCTCGCGCCGCGGCTGGCGCTGAGCTGGGAAGGGTCTGCCGACGGGCTCTCGGCGACGTTCAAACTGCGCGACGGCGTCAAATGGCATGACGGCAAGCCGTTCACCTCGGCCGACGTTGCCTTCTCGGCGCTGCAGATCTGGAAGCCGCTGCAGAACCTCGGCCGCACCGTGTTCAAGGATCTGGCCAGCGTCGACACGCCGGACGACCTCACCGCCGTGTTCAAATTCGCCAAGCCGACACCGTTCCAGCTGATCCGCAACGCGCTGCCGGCGCTGAGCAGCGTTGTGCCGAAGCACATCTACGAGGTCGGCAAGATCGAGGACAACCCGGCCAACAACGCGCCGATCGGCACCGGGCCATTCAAATTCGGCGAGTACAAGGCTGGCCAATATTACCGGCTGACGAAGAACGCGGATTACTGGGAAAAGGACGAGCCCT
Organism: Mesorhizobium sp. M1050; assembly: GCF_040318715.1. NCBI lineage: Bacteria > Pseudomonadati > Pseudomonadota > Alphaproteobacteria > Hyphomicrobiales > Phyllobacteriaceae > Mesorhizobium > Mesorhizobium sp. M1050. Next base: position 37,487 of record NZ_JAMYMV010000050.1, read on the forward strand.
ATCTCGACGAGATCATCTACCAGGTGCTGCCGGATCGCACGTCCGCGGCGAGCGCGCTGGAGGCTGCAGAGATCCAGCTTGCAGCCTTCTCCGCCGTGCCGCTGGCCGATCTGGACCGCATCGCTAAAGTGCCAGGCCTGAAGGTGATCTCCAAAGGTTACGAAGGGCTGACCTATCAGCTCGTCGTCGAGATCAACCATCGCCGCAAGGAACTTGCCGACCTCAAGGTGCGCCAGGCGATCGCGCATGCGATCGACAAGGATTTCGTCGTCAAGACGGTGTTCCTCGGTTACGCCGCCACCGCCACCGGTCCGGTGCCGAAAAACGATCCGCAGTTCTACACCGCAGACGTGCCGACCTATCCATTCGACGTCGCGAAGGCCAACACGCTGCTCGACGAGGCCGACTACAAGAAAGGCCCGGACGGCATGCGCTTCTCGCTGAAGCTTTTGCCGGCGCCCTATTTCAACGAGACCAAGCAGTTCGGCGATTATCTGCGCCAGGCGCTGGCCGCCATCGGCATCGACGCGGAGCTGGTCAACAACGACTCGGCCGGCCACATCAAGGCCGTCTACACAGATCACGCCTTCGACCTCGCCGTCGGCCCGCCGGTGTTCCGTGGCGATCCGGCGATCTCCACCACCATTCTGGTGCAGAGCGGTATTCCTGACGGCGTGCCGTTCTCCAACCAGGGCGGCTACAAGAACGACGCGCTCGATGCCCTCATCGCCAAGGCATCCGAGACGCTCGACACCACTGCCCGCACCGACCTCTATAAGGAGTTCCAGAAAGAGGTGGCCGCCGACCTGCCGCTGATCAATGTCGCCGAATGGAGTTTTATCAGCGTCGCCCGCGACACGGTCGGCAACATCGCCAACAACCCGCGCTGGGCGGTGTCGAACTGGGCGGACACGTATCTGGAATCGTGACAGTATTTCGCGGATGAAAGTTCGCGGCAAAATCGGTGTTGAAACTTGGCCTAAGGCCGCGTTCCTTCACACCCCCCTCTGTCCTGCCGGACATCTCCCCCGCAAGGGGGGAGATCAGCAGCGTCACCAACCGCACCCCCCTTTCCGCGTCACCGCATCGGAGATTGGCGAAAGCAGCAACGACATCCAATCTCCCCCCTTGCGGGGGAGATGTCCGGCAGGACAGAGGGGGGTGCCCAGACACCACACCTCTAACGGCCAGGCCGGCGTTAAGTCTTTACCATGACCCGCGCCCTCATCCTCCTCCGCCGTCGCCTTATCGGCAGCATCTTCGTGCTGCTGATCGTCGTCGTCGGCACCTTCCTGCTGCTCGAAGCGGCCCCCGGCGATGCGGTCGACGCCTACATCGTCTCGACCGGCGGCGATGCCGGCATGATCGAACTGCTGCGCCATCGCTGGGGCCTCGACCAATCCGAACTGACGCGACTGGCCAATTATCTCTGGGCGCTGCTGCATCTCGATCTTGGCCAATCGGTGACCTTCTCCAGGCCGATCCGCGACGTGATCCTGGAGCGCCTGCCCAACACCTTGTTGCTGATGGTCAGCGCCACCGCTCTCTCCTTCGGGCTGGGCTCGGCACTCGGCATCTATGCCGGCGCGCGGCCCGGCAGTTTCCGTGACCGCTTCCTGTCGATCGGCTCGCTGGCGCTCTATGCCGTGCCGGGTTTCTGGCTCGGCCTGGTGCTGATCGTCGTCTTTGCCGTCGACCTGCGCTGGCTGCCGATCGGCGGCATCGAAACCCTGGCCTCGGACAAGACCGGCCTTGATCGCGCCGCCGACATCGCTGTCCATCTCGTCCTGCCCGTTTCTGCCCTCGGCTTCATCTATCTGGCGCTTTATCTGCGTATGATGCGCGCCGGCATGGCCGAGGTCTGGCGGCAGGATTTCGTCTTGGCCGCCCGCGCCAAGGGGCTATCCTGCCGGCGCATCGTTCTCGCCCACGTCGCCCGCAACGCACTACTGCCGCTGGTCACTATGCTCGGCCTGCAATCGGCGCAGATGCTCGGCGGCAGCGTCGTCATCGAGAGCGTCTTTTCCGTGCCCGGCCTCGGCCGGCTGGCGCAAGAGGCGGTCGCCTCCCGCGACACGCCGCTTCTGCTCGGCATTATCCTCACCAGCGCCGTCCTGGTCATCGTCATCAACCTCCTCGTCGACATCGCCTATGCCTTCCTCGATCCGCGCGTCGGCGCGAGCGAGGCCCGTGCATGAGCCCGCTCCGCCGCTTTCTGCGCGCGCCTGAGGCGGTTGCTGGTGCGATCCTCCTCGCGGCGCTGATTGCTATGGCGCTGTCGGCGTCGCTGCTGTTCCCTGGCGATCCGCAGGCCATCGCCGGCCCGGCGCTGCTGCCGCCCTTCCAAGACTGGTCGCTGCCGCTCGGCACCGACCGGCTCGGCCGCAACGTGCTGGCCGAGCTCTTTCACGGCGCCCGCACATCGCTGGCCGTCGGGCTCGCTGCAGCGGCGGCCGCACTTGTCGTCGGCGCGGTGATCGGCACGCTGGCCGGCTTTGCCGGCGGCCTCGTCGACGAGGTGCTGATGCGCATCACCGACGCCTTCCAGACCGTGCCGAGTTTCCTGCTGGCGCTGGCCTTCGTCAGCGTCGTCGGGCCTTCCCTCGGCGTCGTCGTGATTGCCATCGCGCTCGGCACCTGGACCGGACCGTCCAGAGTTGCCCGCGCGGAAGTCCTCTCCATTCGTGAACGCGACTACGTCGCCGGAGCGAGGGTAATCGGCATGCACCCTATGGCGATCGCCTTTCGCGAGGTGTTGCCCAATGCCTTGCCTCCGGTGCTGGCGATGTCGTCGGTGATCGTCGCCGCCGCCATCCTCACCGAAGCGGCCTTGTCCTTCCTCGGTCTCGGCGACCCCAACCGGGTCACCTGGGGCGGCATGATATCGGAAGGCCGCGCCGTGCTGCGCACCGCGCCCTTCCTATCGATCGTCCCAGGCATAGCATTGGTTCTGACCGTGCTCGGCGTCTATCTCGCCGGTGAAGGCGTCGTCGAGACGACAGCAGTCAGGAGAGGCCTTTCGTGACCGCCCTGGCTACGATCCGCGACCTCACGGTGACCTACCGCCGCGACGGCAACGAGGTGGCGGCGCTGAAAAGTATCAGCCTCGACATCGCCGCTGGTGAACGCCTCGCCATCATCGGCGAAAGCGGCTCCGGCAAGAGCACGCTGGCGCTGGGCATTGCGGGGCTGTTGCCGGCAAGCGCCATGGTTGGAGGCCGCATCGATTGGTTTTTGCCATCGTCGCCATCCGCTGGTGCCAAGGCACCCCCCTCTGTCCTGCCGGACATCTCCCCCTCAAGGGGGGAGATTGGCAGTTCCACTGTCGGTTCCTCCCCTACTGCCAGCGTAGTTGGCGAAAGCAGAGATAAGGGCACAATCTCCCCCCTTGAGGGGGAGATGTCCGGCAGGACAGAGGGGGGCCTCGTAGAGCGCGACGTCCGAAAGTCTCCCTTCAAACAGAGCTACATACCCCTCCCCGGTCGCGACATCGGCTTCGTCTTCCAGGATCCCTCCGCCAGCCTCGACCCTGTCATGGCCATCGGCAAACAAATCGCCGAAGTCGCGCGCACCCATCTCGGCCTCACATGGCCGCAGGCCTATGCGAAGGCAAGACACCTGCTCGAACGCGTCCGCCTGCCGGACCCGGACTCAGCCTTGCAAGCCTTCCCGCATCAGCTTTCGGGTGGCCAGAAGCAGCGTGTCGCGATCGCCGCCGCCATTGCGGCCGGACCGAAATTGCTGATCGCCGACGAGGCGACAAGCGCGCTCGACACCATCGTGCAGGCCGAGATTGTCGCCTTGATCCGGCGCCTTGTGGCTGAGGACGGCATGACGCTGCTGTTCATCAGCCATGACATCGCGCTCGCGGCCGAGCTTGCCGAGCGCATCGCCGTTTTCCGGCATGGCCGGTTGGTCGAGCTTGGCACGACGGCGCAGATTATCAATGCACCTAGCCAAACCTACACACGCGCGCTGCTCGACGCCCATATCGGGCTCGACGCCAAGCCATTGCTGAACCGAGCCGAGCTCCAAACATGAGCCTGCTGGCGGTGTCCAACCTCACCAAACGCTACCGTCGCGGTGAAAGGACCATCACTGCCGTCGACGATGTCACCTTTCACATCGACCCCGGCGAGACGCTGGCGCTGGCCGGGCCTTCCGGCAGCGGCAAGTCGACGATCGCGCGGCTGGTGTTGCGATTGATCGAGCCAGACGTTGGGCGCATCGAATTTGAACGCGGTGATTTCTTGGCTTTAGATGGCGCGGCGCTGCGAGCGCGTCGCGCACGCCTGCAAATGGTGTTCCAGGACCCGTTGGCCGCCTTCAATCCGCGCGCCACGGTGGCACGTGTCCTCGACGATCCCTTGCGCATCCATGGCATCGCCTCCCGCGCCGAGCGCCCGCGCCGCATCGCCGCCTTGCTGGAGCGTGTCGGGCTGACGGCCGACCTCGCCACCCGCGCCATCCATGAAATCTCCGGTGGCCAGCGGCAGCGCGTAGCCATTGCGCGCGCGATCGCGACGAAGCCGTCGCTGATCGTGCTCGACGAGGCGGTGTCGGCGCTCGACGTTTCGGTGCGCGGACAGATCCTCGATCTTTTGCTGGACCTGCAACGGCAGGAACGGATTGCCTATCTCTTCATTTCACATGATCTCGGCGTCATCAGAGCGATCGCCCAACGCGTCGTCCTTCTCGACGCCGGCCAGGTTGCCGAGAGCGGCGATGCCCGAACCGTCATCGACGCGCCGCGATCCGCCATAGGCAAGGCGCTGGTGGCCGCGGTGCCAAGACTCAACCGTATCGTTCGACAGGACCCGACATGACCGATCCCGAAGCCAGAGCCGAGAAACTGTCGCGCGAACTCGATTCCGCTTTTCGCAACCGAGCCGATCTCTACCGGCTGTTGCTCGAGGAACTGAGTGGAGAACTGGGCGCCGACAAAGCCGAATCGATCATGATCCGCGCCATCGAACAACGCGGCAAGGAAGTGGCGGCAGCCGCCTTCGCCGGCTTCGGCCCCAATGACGCGCGCGCGATCGGCGAAGCCTTCCTGGCCGTCAGTCCAGACGGCGGCCGCATGTATCCGACCGATGTCGAACGCAGCGACGACCGCATCGCCTTCAAGGTGAAACGCTGCCCGCTGAAGGATGCCTGGGTCGAAGCCGGAGTTGGTGACCAAAGGCTTGCCACGCTCTGTCGCATAGCCGGCGCCTTCGACCGCGGCCTGTTCGAGGCGACCGGCGTTCGTTTTGACAATGTCACCTGGACACCGGGCCACGGCTCCGGCTGCTGTCATATCGCGCTGACAGACAGGGATGCCGGATAGCTCAGTAGGCCCGCTACACCGACAGCCGGCCGGCTTCGATTTCGACGACGGCCAAGCCGGCCAAGGAGGTCGATCCGTCCTATCAGGAATGACTGCGCAAGCGCGAACCCGACCTGATCAGTGGGGAACGCGCTTTGTCGAACGCCGCCGCGAGGAACCGAGATAGGACGGTCTTGTCATACGGAAAGTTACCGGCGCGTCGGGGTGCGCGAAGCGCTGACGCGGCTGGCGTCGGCCAGCCTCGATTGAGACTCGGTCGCCGCTACCCGTTCGATCAATAGCCGACGGTGAAGCGCTGCCTGATATGGGCCGGCTTCTCGATCTCGTCGACCACGGCGATGGCATAGTCCTCGAACGAAATACTGCTGCCCTTGTCGGAGGCGAGAAGCGTGTCCTTGCCGAGACGGAATGTGCCGGTACGCTCGCCCGGGACAAACATGGCGGATGGCGACAGGAACGTCCAATCGAGGTCGCCGACCGTCTTCAGTCTGTCCAGGAAGTCGGCGCCCTTCTGCGCTTCGGCCTTATAGATCGCCGGGAATTCGGGGGTATCGACCAGCCGCTTGCCGGGCGCGACTTCGAGACTGCCGGCGCCGCCGACGATGAGATAGCGCTTCACTCCGGAGGCACGCACCGCGGCAATCAGCATGTCGGCGTCACTGTCGAGAAAATGCACCGAACTGATCACCACATCATGGCCGCGGATCAGGTCAGCGAGACCTTCCTTATCGAAGACATCGCCCTTCCTGGCGATCACGCCTGGGAGTGCGGCGATCTTTTCCGGGTTGCGCGCAATGCCGGTGACGGTGTGGCCGCGATCGGAGAGTTCTTTGAGAAGGCGCGAACCGACTGCGCCCGATGCACCAATGAGAGCGACTTTTGCCATGTCTTTTCAGTTTCCTTGTTGAGGGTTTTCTGGGGATCAGGCCGCCGCGATATGGGCGACGAGATTGTCGAAGCTGCCGAACAATGCATTCGAACCGATGAGCCGGGGCGCATCGTTGCGGATGACCACGAGGGAAGGCACGCCATCGGCATGCAGGCGCTGGAACAGCGAGCGGCCTCGGCCGACCAGCTCGCGGTGGGTCGTCAGCAATGTTTCGGTCGGCGCCTTGAGCATCTCAGCGGCGTCCGCCATGCCGGCGGCGGCGAGCACTTCGGCCACGCGGCTGATCGTCACGACATCGCTGCCGTCGACATAGCGCGCCCGCTGGATCGTCTTCAGCGCGGCAAGCCGGCGGCTGGGATTTTCCAGGCCGGCGGCGCTGATGCCGAGCGTGGCGGCATGAGAGTCCAGCAGCGTGCCGCTGATATCGAGGACTTTGTGCCGATAGGCCTGCGTGAACGATTGTCCGGTCAGGCGCTTGATGCGCTGATCGTTCGCCCAGGCATGGGCGGCAAAACCTTCATCCATCGGACGCGCGCCGGCGCCGGAGAACAGGCCGGTCGGCAGCAGCTCGACGCGCACGCCGCTGGCAGACAATCTGTCCAGCATCGGGGTGGCGCCATAGCACCAACCGCAAAGCGGATCGAACAGATAGGTCACTTCTGAATTGCTCATGATCGCCATCCTCGGTCCGGCTGCGGGCGAATGCCCCCTTGGCTCACATGTGGCAGACGAAGGTCTTGCGAAAAATAGCGCTTAATAATACAAACTGTCTGATCCAATCATACAAAGACTGCCGCCTTGGCCGAACTTCTGAACCTCAATCGGCTCGCCTACTTCACCACGGTGATGGAAACCGGTTCGTTCACCGCGGCGGCCGACCGGCTTGGCGTCGCCAAGGCCGTGGTCAGCCACCAGATCGGCAAGCTCGAGGAGGAATTGGGCGCAACGCTGCTGCAGCGCACGACACGGCGTGTCACGCCGACAGAAGAAGGCCGCCTGTTCTATGACCGCGCGATGATTATCCTGAGGGAAGCAGAGGCGGCCTATGGCGAAATCTCGCAAGGGGCGATCGAACCGAGCGGAACGCTGAGGCTGACCGCGCCGCTCGATTACGGTGCCAAGATGGTGGCCCCGGTCATGGCGGCCTATCTCAGGGCCTTTCCGCATATGCGCGTCGATGCGATCTTCGACGACGCGGTGAGCAATCTGGTGGACGAGCAGATCGATCTCGGCATTCGCGTCGGCTGGCTTACCGATTCCTCGAACCAGGCGCGGCGCCTGGGCACGATACGGCAGACCGTAGTGGCAAGCCCTGGTTTCGCGGCGCGCATGCCGCCCGACATGACGCCGCGCCAGTCAAGATCGCTGGCCTGGGTCGGCAACGCCCAGTTGCGCGGCATCGGCCAATGGCTTTTTTCCAGGGATGCTGAAACGGTGCTGACCGAACTCAATCCGATCATCATGTGCGACAAGAGCCCCGCTGCCCTGGCTTGCGTGCTGGCCGGCATCGGGCTTGGCATATTTCCGGATTACAGCGTCGACGACGATATCGCCGAGGGGCGGCTGGTGCCGGTGTTTGCCGACTGGAGCTTACCGACAGGCGGCATCCACGCCGTCTTTCCACCGGCCCGGTTCCGGCCCGCCAAGGTGCGCGCCTTCGTCGATCTTCTCGCGGCGGCCGAGAGAAAGCGATCACGCGGCGTCGCCATGGCGTGAGCCCTTTAGCGGGCCTCTTGCAGGATATTCAGGGGAGCACGTCAACGGGCTTTGATTTCGAGGTGCCTGGCCTTGCACGGCTTCAAAACGCGAACGGCCCGCGTTGAGCGGGCCGTTTGCGTTTGAAGTGTGGTTGCGGGGACAGGATTTGAACCTGTGACCTTCAGGTTATGAGCCTGACGAGCTACCGGGCTGCTCCACCCCGCGTCGAGGTTTGGAAGTGTGCGCAGGCCTACGAACAGGATGGCCTACAGATAGGTATTTGGCTCACCAAATGAAAGGGCCGCTTACGCGGCCCGGGTTCCCGTTGGCGGGCCTTATCATAAAGAGAAGATTTCTCTCACATCCGATTTGGATGTGCGATCAACGTGCGTTTAGCAGACCTGGCAGCGACCTACTCTCCCGCGTCTTGAGACGAAGTACCATCAGCGCTGGAGCGTTTCACGGC
>NZ_JAMYMV010000051.1:0-45832 GCF_040318715.1 Mesorhizobium sp. M1050
GGTCGAAGCCGATGCTGGACCGGAACAGGGGGGCAAAATCAAGGTTTGTCCTCATAGCCATATCCTCCTTTGAGCAACATGGTTTACAAGAAGGTGCCAAAAAGGCTTGGCGCCTCCTCGGCTCATGCCGGCCCCTTTTGGCGGCCGGCCAACATGAATCTAAAAATCCGTTCCTGCGCCTTCAAGAGGATAGGAAAATTTTCACGTGGCGGGTAGCTTCCCGCGCCGTGACTTGCCGCTGAGTGAGAAGGATCCGCCGGCGGAACGGTCCGCCGATGCCGGCTGACCGTATTTCGCGAGTCGATTACCGCCCGATGCGCTCCATTCAGGTCGGACTCTGCTGACGTCCTAGAAGAGCGCGATAATCCGCCTCTTTGAACAATCTCCTTTGTTGTCGTGGATCGGCAGCTTTCGCGAACCGGTGAGATTTTTGGCGTTTTCGATCGATTTTCAATGGCCGAGGTAGGTTTCAGGCGCAGGATTTCAGCCCTTTGAGCGCCATTTTTTCGGTCCGGTGAAACAATCAGCGTGGATCGCAGTTCTTGCGTTCGTAGGGGCATAGTCACGCAGCGGCGCCGGGGCGGCCCGGGCAGGAGAACCAATCATGTCCTACATTTCGAAGAAGCAATTATGGGCTGGGCTCGTGGCGGGAACGCTGATCCTCTCGGTCGGCGACTTTGCTCCGACCGTAGCTCAGGAGATCCCGAACGATTTCACCGAAATCGTGCGGCAAAAGCTGCCGGCAGTTGTCGCGATCACGACGAGACAGATTATCCAGGACCAGACAACACTCAACGATTTTCTCGACCCGTTCGATAGTCGCGGCTTGGGACCTGCCCAACCGCAGGTACGAGAAGCCCTTGGCTCCGGGTTCGTGATCAGCCCCGAGGGCTATATTGTCACCAACAATCATGTTGTCGCCGACGCTACCGAAGTTCACGTCCTGTTTTCCGACAAGGAATCTAAGCCTGCTCGCCTTGTTGGCCGGGACCCGGCCACGGATATCGCCGTGCTGAAGATTGAGCCGCGGCCCAACATGACAACAGTCGCTTGGGGCGACTCGGACGCAATGCAGCCGGGTGCCTGGACAATCGCGATCGGCAGTCCATTCGGGCTCGGCGGAACCGTCACAGTTGGTGTGCTTTCTGCCCGTTCACGCGACATCCAATCCGGGCCTTTTGATGATTTCCTGCAAACAGACGCCTCCATCAACAGGGGCAATTCCGGCGGACCGTTGTTTAACGTGCGCGGCGAAGTGATCGGGGTCAATGCCGCCATCGTCTCGCCGTCCGGGGGCAGCATCGGCATCGGATTCGCCGTGCCTTCGCGGACTGCCCAGAGTGTCGTCGACCAGTTGATCCGCACCGGCCGCATCGAACGCGGCTTCATTGGAGTGCGGCTCCAGGAAGTCTCGCCGTCAATTGCCGAGGCTCTTGGAATGCCAGGGCCAATGGGCGTGCTGGTCGCTTCCGTCGAGCCCGGCAGTCCGGCCGACAAAGCAGGTTTACAGTCGGGTGACGTCATCACCCGTTTCAACGGCAAGGACATTCAAAGTGTTCACGATCTAACTCTTGCAGCAGCAAATCAGAAGCCAGGGTCAAAGGCGACGCTGACTAGAATCCGCGATGGCAGCCCGCAGGAACTGGCCCTGACAGTTGGTCAACGCAAGGACGAAGAGGTGCAGACGGGCGCTGTTCCTCCCCCCGCGGCCGCAGACCAACATCTTGGACTTTCGCTCAGCCCGATCCCGGACGAGGCGCGTCAGCAACTGGGTCTACAGCCGGGCACGACCGGCGTGTACATCCAGCGAGTGGCACCCAACAGCCTTGCCGAGGAAGGCGGCCTGAGGCCTGGCGACGTGATCGTCTCGGCCAACAACCGGAATGTGACGCAGCCTTCGGATATCCAGCAAGAGTGGTCGAAATCCCGTCAACAGAACAAGCCAATTTTGCTGCGCATCGACAGGCAGGGACAATCACTTTTCGTAGCCCTAGCGGCCTCCTGATATACAATGCGTCAGAACTGCTGCGTAGACTGCTGTGCCAAGTCAGGTGCCTGACGGAGCATCGGGTTCGACGGCGCCATAAGTCGCGCCTTCTGAGCCAGTACGCGATCTGCTCAAAAGATTGGGATACGCATCAAGGCTGCCGCTGCCCTTGTTCCTCGATCGCCTTCAAGCGGACGATCAAAACCGAGCAAAGGCCCTGCGCCATGACTTGCGTCGAGACGCTGCCGAGGTGGACGGCGGATTGCCGAGTGCGGGCGATCACTATTTTTCGATTTGTATTGATGTTTCATACTCCAATGATACCATGCTGAATATCATTTCTCATATCAGACATCAGCACCTCGATGATCACTGCTTCCCAGCTTGGTGCCGCCAGCGGCGTCAGGTTCGGCACCCAGAAACGCTGCTGGGCAGGCCAAACTAGATCATACAAAGCGCTTGGCGCCACGCATTCACCGTCCTTCGTCCTCCCTTTCCTTCCAGAAACACCCAATGAGCCTCTCCCGGCACGTCAGCTTGCGGTCCCGCTTTTCCGCTTGGAAGGGCAAGGTTCGCTCATGATCATGTATCTGCGCCGATTGACCGGAAAGGAACGAAGCGAAAGAACCGATCGGCATCTCGCCCGTTTCTTGACCTTTGTCGCAGGGGCGGCCAATGCCGGCGGCTTTCTGGCGGTTCAGCAGTACACGTCCCACATGTCCGGCATCGTTTCTTCGATGGCTGATCATTTGGCGCTCGGCAACGTCGAACTGGCGCTTTCCGGGTTGGGGGCCTTGTCGTCATTCGTCGCAGGTGCGGCCTGTTCGGCAGTCCTGGTCAATTGGGGAAGGCGGCAGAGCCTGCAGGGCGAGTATGCGTTTCCGCTGGTCCTGGAAGCGATCCTGCTGATCTGCTTCGGTCTGCTCGGCAGCCATCTTGCGCGCCATGAAGCCCTATTTGTGCCAATGACGGTGATGCTGCTTTGCTTCATCATGGGCTTGCAGAACGCCATCATCACCAAGCTGTCGGAAGCCAGAATTCGGACGACGCATGTCACTGGCCTGGTGACTGATATGGGCATCGAACTGGGCAAGCTGCTCTATTGGAACATCCCAGGCAATAACTCGGACGACCTGTTCGTGAAGGCAGATCGAAGGAAGCTGAGGCTGCTAGCCTCGCTGGTTTCATTGTTCTTTATCGGCGGCATCATCGGCGCCGTGGGTTTCAAACACGTCGGCTTTGCCGTGACCCTGTTTCTCGCAGCTATGCTCCTTGTGCTTGCCTCCATGCCCGTCCTGGAGGATGTGTCCGTTCGCGTGAGGCGGCTCTGGCCGTAGTTCGACAGACCCTTGCTACATGCCGGATTTTGCCGCGCGCCGGATTTGGCTGCACTGCTGCACCGACTTCACAAACCTTCTTCTGTGACCTTCGTCATGCGCCGCTTCGCACAAAGGCCGTAGCGGCCAAGGCAGATGCGTCACGCATCATTATTTGAATGCTCTACATTTTAATATATGCTGCAACTCGTAGAGATAATATCTCAACGCTGGGTAAGAGGGGGATGCGACCGTGATAACCGCTCCACAGTTGCGTGCTGCGAGGGCACTCCTTGGCATCGATCAGCGCAGGCTTGCCGAATTGTCCGGCCTTTCCGTGCCGACAATTCAACGCATGGAAGCCAGCGAGTCGATTATCCGGGGCAATGTCGATTCCCTCATGAAGTTGATCGGGGCACTCGATCTCGCCGGCGTCGAATTGATTGCCGAAGGTGCCTCTAGCCAAACGGGCGGGCGCGGCGTGCGGCTGAAGGCAGACTTTGACCCTGCCAAGGTTCTGGGCGGGGTCGATGCGGATGCCAAAATTCCCGTGAGGAGCGTGGCGTGATTTCAGGGGCCGCGGTCCTCCTATGGAGCGTTGCTGCGCTCCTGGGGACTGCGGTGCTTGCGATTGCGGAAAGCCGCAGGTCGGGCTCGGGAACACGCCTGATCTACAGCTTGACGCTCGGTATTTCGGCGGCTGTGCTGCTGGTTCTCGCCAGCCGCATCATCGATGATCCCGTCACTCCATCGACTGCCGCGTTGCCTCTTGGGTTGCCATGGATTGGCGCTCGTTTCCGCTTGGATGCGCTCTCCATGTTTTTCCTCGTCGTGGTCAACTTCGGCGGCGCCATGGCCAGTCTCTACGGCCTCGGATACGGCAGGCATGAATCCGCTCCACATCGAGTGTTGCCGTTCTTCCCGGCCTTCCTCGCAGGAATGAATCTTGTCGTGTTGGCCGACGATGCCTTCACCTTCCTGCTTTCCTGGGAATTCATGTCACTGGCCTCCTGGGCGCTCGTCATGGCGCACCATCGCGAGCGGGACAATGCGCGGGCGGGTTACATCTATCTCGTGATGGCGAGCTTCGGCACACTCGCGCTGCTGCTTGCATTCGGCCTCCTGTCAGGCCCTGGCGGGAACTACACGTTCGAAGCGATGCGTGCTGCCGCGCCCACCCCTTTCGTCGCAACTTTCGTCCTGGCGCTCATGTTGCTGGGCGCGGGCTCCAAGGCGGGACTGGTCCCTTTGCACGTCTGGCTCCCACTCGCTCACCCGGCCGCGCCAAGCCACGTCTCGGCTCTGATGAGCGGCGTCATGACGAAGGTGGCCATCTATGGTTTCATACGCGTTACCTTCGATCTGCTCGGTGAGCCGGCATGGTGGTCGGGCGTTGCAGTGCTTTTTCTCGGAGGCCTGACGGCGGTTCTCGGCATCCTTTACGCCTTGATGGAAAAGGACCTGAAGCGGCTTCTTGCCTATAGCACCATCGAAAACGTCGGCGTGATCTTCGTAAGCCTTGGACTGGCGCTGGCATTTAAGGCGAACGCGATGCCATCGGCAGCAGCATTGGCCCTCACCGCCGCGCTGTTCCACGTCCTCAACCATTCCTTTTTCAAGAGCTTGCTGTTCTTCGGTGCGGGCGCCGTGCTGACGGCAACCGGCGAGCGAGACATGGAGAAGCTTGGCGGGCTCATACATCGCATGCCCCTAACAAGTTTTGCCTTTCTTGTCGGCTGCGTCGCGATCTCGGCACTTCCACCTTTCAACGGGTTCGTTTCCGAGTGGCTGGCCTTTCAAGCCATATTGCAGAGTCCCGATCTGCCACAATGGGGGCTGAAAGTCATGGTGCCTGCCGTTGGTGGTCTGCTGGCACTCTCGGCGGCACTGGCCGCGGCCTGCTTCGTGAAGGCGTTCGGGATCACGTTCCTCGGCAGGCCACGCTCGGCCGCAGTTGAACGCGCGTACGAGGTCGATCGGTACTCGCTGGCGGCAATGTTCGCCCTCGCGGCACTTTGCCTGTTTGCAGGGATCCTTCCAGGTCTAGTCATAGACGGCCTCTCGTCGGTGACGCGCCCGCTGGTTGGCAGCCGCATGCCTGTGCAGATGGCGCAGGCCTGGCTGTCAATCGTGCCGATAGCGGCGAGCCGCAGTTCCTACAACGGCCTGCTGGTGTTCCTGTTCATCGCCTTTTCCGCCTCCGCCGCGGTATATGTGATCCATCGCTTCGCGTCGCATGCACTCCGCCGGGGTCCGGCCTGGGGTTGTGGTTTTCCGGATGTGATTCCAAGCTCGCAGTACACGGCCGTTAGCTTCGCACAGCCCATCCGCCGCGTCTTCGGTACATTCGTATTCCGCGCAAGGGAAACGGTCGAAATGCCGGCCCCTGGTGAGATCGGCCCAGCTCGTTTGAATGTCGAAATGCATGATGTGATCTGGGAGGTGGTCTACCAGCCCATCGCCAGGGGCATCGACTTTGCGACCGAGCACCTCAACCATCTGCAGTTCCTGACGATCAGGCGTTACCTGACCCTCGTCTTTCTTTTTCTCGTGGCCTTGCTTCTGGTGCTCGCACTATGGCCCTGATCCTTGAGTTGGGCGTTCAAGGTGCGCAGATGGCACTCGTGCTTTTGCTGGCACCGCTCCTGACCGGCTTCGTGCGCAAGGCAAAGGCACGACTGTTGCGCCGCCAGGGTCCCTCCCTGATCCAACCCTACCGCGATCTCCTGCGGCTGATGCGCAAGGAAGTCGTTCTGGCGGACAATGCATCCTGGCTGTTTCGCGTGACACCCTATCTGATCTTTGCCGCTACCTGGGTCGCCGCCGCACTCATCCCGACATTCGCCACCGGCCTCACATTCAGTTGGACCGCCGATCTCATAGCCATCGTCGCACTGCTTGGAAGCGCACGGTTCTTCCTGGCGCTGGCGGGGTTGGATGTCGGTACGAGCTTTGGCGGCATCGGCGCAAGCCGCGAGGTGATGATCGCTTCCCTGGCCGAGCCCGCCATGCTGCTGATCGTGTTCAGCCTGGCGCTCGTCGCCGGCGCCACGCAGTTGTCCACAGTCGCTGCCTTCATGGGCTCGCCACAGGTTGGCCTGCGCGTATCGCTCGGGATGTCCCTCATCGCTCTCGTGATGGTGGCGATTGCCGAAAACGCCCGCATACCGGTGGACAACCCATCGACCCACCTGGAACTCACCATGGTTCATGAAGCGATGGTGCTGGAATATTCGGGTCGACATCTGGCGATGATCGAGTTCGCGGCCTTCCTCAAACTCCTGCTGTATATGTCGTTGATTTCCTGCGTCTTCCTGCCTTGGGGGCTGGTGACCGCCCGAGCCGGACCGGGATCTTATGTTCTGGGCGTCGTTTTTTATATCGGCAAACTTGCCGTCAGCGGCACTCTCCTCGCCCTGTTTGAGACTGCCATCGCCAAGATGCGGGTCTTCCGCGTCCCGGATTTCCTGGGCGCCGCTTTGATGCTGGCCCTGCTCGGCACGCTTCTGCTGTTCGTCTCGCGGAGCCTGTGATGCACAGCCTCACCTTCGACATCGCTCACCTGCTCGCCGGCGGCCTGGTGCTGGTCAGCTTCATGATGCTGTACCAGGATCGCCTCTTTGCTCTGATCAACGTTTTTGCGCTTCATGCGATCGTCCTCGCCATGTCCGTGGCCTGGCAGGCATACATTCAGGACGCCCATCATCTCTATGTCACTGCGGCGATCGCTCTCGTTTTCAAGGCGATCGTAATTCCCGTTGGGCTTCATCGCATCATTCAGCGGCTCGGCATCCATCGCGACATCGAGACCGCCGTCGGCATCGGTCCGACCATGCTTGCCGGAATAGGCCTGGTGACGCTCTCGATGGTACTGATGCTGCGGGTAACTCCCGAGGCTGACCCCCTCGCCCGTGAGGACCTGGCCTTCGCGCTGTCGATCATATTGTTGGGGCTTCTGGTGATGGTCACCCGCCGTAATGCCGTCAGCCAGGTTGTCGGCTTCATGTCGCTCGAGAACGGCCTGGTGCTGGCCGCCACGGGAGCCAAGGGCATGCCGCTGGTCGTCGAGATAAGTGTCGCCTTCTCGATCCTAATCGCCTTCATCGTCATCGGCGTCTTCTTGTTTCGCATCCGCGAAAGGTTTGACTCGGTGGATGTCGGCGCGCTCGACGACTATAGGGGCGAGCGCCGATGACCGCGTTTTCCTTCGATGCCGTGGCCGCCATTTTGGTGATACCAGTCGTCGCGGCCGCGCTTTTCGCGGCGCTGCCGAACTATCGGTTGACGGCCGGCCTGAATGTCGCTGCGAGCTTCCTGACCTTGCTCGCCGCGCTGTCACTGTTCGTGATGGACCGACCAGAGCCCGGCCAGTATCTGCTCGTCGACGATCTCAACATCGTATTCATCGTGCTCAACACGTTCGTCGCTTTCACGACCAGCGTTTTCAGCGCCTCCTACATTGCGCACGAACTGCATACCGGACGACTGACCGCGCCGAATTTGCGGTTCTACCACGCAATGTACCAGATCATGATGTTCGGCATGAACCTCGCCTTTGTGTCGAACAATATCGGTTTGATGTGGGTGGCGGTGGAGCTTGCCACGCTGACCACCGTGCTCATGGTCGGCATCTATCGCACGCATGAAGCACTGGAGGCCGCCTGGAAATACTTCATTCTGGGAAGCGTCGGCATAGCACTTGCCCTCTTCGGAACCATCCTCGTCTACATGGCCGCCCAGCCAGTTGTCGGCGAGGGCACCAATGCCATGGTCTGGACAGTGCTTATCGATCACGCCTCGCGCTTCGATCCGGCATTGCTCAACGTCGCTTTTGTCTTCTTGCTGCTCGGCTACGGTACAAAAGTTGGGCTTGCACCCTTGCATGCCTGGCTGCCCGATGCGCACGCGGAAGGCCCGACGCCGATTTCCGCAGTGCTGTCGGGCTTGCTGCTGAACGTCGCGCTCTATGCCGTTCTGCGCTTCAAGCTGCTGCTCGCGGCAAGCCCAGAAGCAATCGCGCCTGGACCACTGATGATCACGATGGGGTTGACGTCGCTCGTTTTCGCGGCGTTCATGCTCTACCGCCGCCGCGACATCAAACGCCTGTTCGCGTACTCCTCGATCGAGCACATGGGCATCATCGTGTTCGCTTTCGGCATGGGTGGCCCGCTCGCCAACTTTGCCGGCCTGCTGCACATGGTCATGCACAGCCTGACCAAGTCGGCGATCTTTTTCACAGTCGGACATATTGCCCAGGTCAAGGGAACGCAAAACATAGCGGAGATCCGGGGGCTGACCGAAACGCATCCAGGGCTTGGCTGGGCGCTCGTCATCGGCGTCGTCGCCATTGCCGGCCTCCCCCCGCTCGGCATCTTCATGAGCGAATTCCTGGTCGTGAGTTCGACATTTGCAAGATACCCCCTTTTGGCGATGCCGTTGGTATTCGGGATTCTGCTCGCTTTCGGAGCCTTGCTGCTTCGACTGACCGGCGTCGCTTTCGGCGAACCGCACGGCAGCACCGCGCCCGCCAAGGCGTCCTACGTTCCGATGTATTCCCATTTGGCGTTGGTGTTTGCCGCCGGCATCTATCTGCCGCCTCCACTGGTCACATGGTTCCAGCATGTCGCAAGTATCCTGGGGTGAAGCGGACGGGAGAAAAAGCATGCCCGCACTGATCGACTTCATCTTCGCTGGCCAACGCGTCGAGAAGCATGCTCCGTGGCCGCGTGCTGTGGTGACACCGAGAACATGGAGCTTTGCCATCGAGCAACTGGTCGAGGGTCACTGGAGCTTGCTTGGTCTGTGGGGTGAGCCAAGCACCGTCCACGTGGCGCTTCTCGATGAAAATGCCAAGGACATCGGCGTTGTCAGCCTGGAATGCCGGGATGGCCGCTACCCGTCGGTCGGCCGGCTACATGCGCCCGCGTTGCGCCTCGAACGCGCGGCCGCTGACCTGTTTGGGCTCTTGCCGCAAGGCGCGCCCGATACACGACCGTGGCTTGATCATGGCCACTGGGGTGTCAGCTATCCATTGGCCACCCGCGTCCGGACATCTGCCCCGACAGCGTCCCCCTACCCCTTCCTGCCTACCGAGGGGGAAAGCCTGCATCAGATCCCGGTCGGACCCGTGCATGCCGGCATCATAGAGCCGGGGCATTTCCGGTTCACGGCGAGCGGTGAAACGGTCGTCCGGCTCGAGGAGCGCCTCGGATACACCCACAAGGGCATAGAAGGTCTGATGGCGGGGTCCGATATCGACCGCGCCGGTAAGCTGGCGGGCAGAATCTCGGGTGACAGCACCGTGGCATACTCCCTTGCATTTGCCCGCGCGGTCGAAGCGGCGCTGGGTATCCAGGTTCCATTACGTGCGGTCTGGTTGCGGGCGCTCATGGCCGAGTTGGAGCGCCTGGCCAATCATCTGGGCGACATCGGCGCCATCTGCAATGATGCTGCCTTCGCGCTCATGCATGCCCACTGCGGGGTATTGCGCGAGCGTGTATTGCGGGCAAACGATGCTGCTTTCGGCCATCGTTTGGTGCGCGACCTTATCGTACCCGGAGGGGTGGCAAGCGAACTAGGCGAGGAGGGAGCGCGCGCGGTTCGGTCGGTGATCGCGGAGATCAGGCAACGCTTTCCTCACCTGATTGAACTTTACGACAACACTGCCTCACTGCAGGACCGGACCGTCGGAACCGGCCGATTGAACGTGCAGCTTGCCCGGCAATACGCAGCCGGCGGCTATGTCGGTCGCGCCTCTGGTCGCGACTTCGACGCGCGGCGCAGTCCGGGCTACTCCCCTTACGACGAACTCACTTTCGACATAGCTGTCCTTAAGGAGGGCGACGTTAATGCCCGCGTCTGGATCCGCATCCGCGAGGTCGAACAGAGCCTGTCGCTCATCGAGCAAGTCCTGGAGCGGCTGCCCGGCGGTCCGATCCGCGTTGATCTCGCCGCAGCAGATGGGCCGCGCGAGGGCATGGCGCTGGTCGAGGGTTTTCGGGGCGACATTCTGGCCTGGCTGCGTATCGGCAAAGGCGGCTTGGTCGAGCGCTGTCACCTGCGCGATCCGTCATGGTTTCAATGGCCTCTGCTTGAAGCGGCGATCGAAGGAAACATCGTCGCCGACTTCCCGCTGTGCAACAAATCCTTCAACTGCTCTTATTCAGGCCATGATCTCTGAGGGTACGCTGTCATGCGCAAGCTGCTTTTTGAAAGCCTGATACGTCCGCCGCTGACAGAGCGTCCGCCGGTGGCGAGCGACACGGCGGTCGATGAACTCGCGCGCGCCCTCGACGGCGCTGCTCACAAACGATTGGGGCGAAGCCTGTCGATCCGGGCAGTCGATGCCGGTTCCTGCAATGGCTGCGAGCTTGAGATGAACGCTCTCGGCAACGCCTTCTATGACATCGAGCGTTTTGGAATCCGCTTCGTCGCGTCGCCTCGCCATGCCGATGTACTGCTCGTCACCGGGCCCGTGACCAAGAATATGCGAGAGGCATTGAAGCGAACCTACGACGCAACTCCCAATCCCAAATGGGTAGTCGCACTCGGAGATTGCGCCAGGAACGGCGGCTGTTTCGCCGGCAGCTATGCCGTATTGGGCGGCGTGTCGGAGGCTCTGCCCGTCGACCTGCACATTCCGGGGTGCCCGCCACCGCCAGTCGAAATTCTGAAAGGCCTGCTCGCCTTGCTTGAGGGCGTGAATTCAAAGAGCGGTCCCTGAGGTTGAATATCGATGTGGAGGCTTACCAGGCCGGCCTTATCGCTGCATGCGTCCAATGCAATGCATAGGACTGTCATAGAATGCCTGCTGGCGACGCCTGCCGCGACCAGATCAGTGGTGGACGGAGTTTGAGGGTGTTGGGCGTCCCTTTGCCGATGAGGATGTTCCGGGCAAGAATGTCTTCTATAAGGCGATCGGTTTGCTGAATTGCCGGTTCTTTGGTGAGGCGATCGGTCACCAGTTCGACGCCGGTCATCATCCCGCGACCACGTATGTCGCCGATGATTTCGTGGCACTCAGCCAAGCGGCGCAGCTCGCGCCGCAGATACTCACCTGTATCGGCGCTCCGCCTTACCAAGTCTTCTCGCTCGATGACGTCAAGCACGGCCATGCCGGCCGCGCATGCGACGGTGTTGCCGCCAAAGGTGCTGAATAGAAGCGGATATGTGCCGGTGAGGAATCGCTTCATGAGTGTCGAGCTAAAAATGACAACGCCGAGAGGGTGGCCGTTTCCGACCGGTTTGCCCATCGTTATGAAGTCGACGTTGTCGTCCTTTAGTCCATTTGCGCTGGACCCCCAGAATGTCCCCATGCGGCCGCAGCCGGCCTGTACCTCGTCCGCAATGACGAAGCCGCCCGCGGAGCGAACCTTCTCCGCAACGAGATTGAAATAGTTTTCAGGCGCCTGCAAAACCCCGCTCGAGCACAAGGCGGTGTCTACCATGAATGCTGCGGGCCTGTGGCCTCTTTCGCTCAAGGTGGCTATCGCCCGGTCGGCCTCGGCTGCGTACCTTTCAGCGGCTTGCGGGTCGCTGGCGTAAGGCCCCCTGTACATATCCGGTGCGATCAGGGTTTCAATCCGTTTGGGATGCTCTTCTGCAGGAAGATGACGCCAGCTTTCATTGGAGAGCGCCGTCGTGAGCTCGGTGCATCCGTGGTAAGCTTGGTCGATAATCAAGCCGCCATCATGCCGACTGAGCGACATGGCTATCTGCATCGCCAGGTCGTTGGCTTCGCTGCCCGAGTTGACGAAGATGCAGGTGTCGAGGTGATCAGGCAGGTCGGCGGTCAGGCGCGCTGCGTACTCGACCGCCACGTCGCACATGTAGCGCGTATTGGTGTTCAGCGCGCTGGCCTGGCGGTAGATCGCTCTCGCCACATGCGGATGGCAATGACCAATCTGGGGGAGGAGATCGTTGGTTGGCTGAGCGACAGCTCCATTTGTGCTGCAGATATGCCGCCATTGCGAACCACGCTTTCAAAGACACGAAACAAGTGGAGATCGGGGCCGGATATCTTCATGAATGCAAATTGCACCGAATGCGCTGGACGGCAAATCGTGGCGACACCCGCGTGTGGCGAGATCTGGGCGCAAGCAGCGCGGAACTGGGTCGAGCCAGCTTGTCTGTCGGCGCGCTTAGAGAAACGTTTACTCCGCCGAAATTCGATTGGCGAGCAATAGCTGTCGAACGACTGGAGGGGGGTTCTGCTTGCGCCAAGCGAGCCAGAAATCGACCGTATGGGTCCACCACGACAAGGATCGGAATTTGACGCCGGGTACTTGCGCCCGCGTGGCGCTCGCGGGGACGAAGCCTCGGCCCACGCCGGCCTCGACCAGCCCAAGCATCGCCGAAAGCTGAGACACTTCGTAACGAATTTCGGGCCGAAAGCCGGCGCTGGCATATTGCTGAGCAAACCGGACCTGCCAGTTGGTGTCCTCTTCCCGTGGCACAACGACCCATGCCGCCCCGTCCAGATCGGGCGGCCGGATCTGCCGCTTCCCAGCCAGCCTGTCGTCCACCGGCAGTGCTAGGAGAAGGCGATCCGCCAGCAGCTTGTGAACCACAACATCATCGTTTTCAGAGCGTGGCGTGTAGACGATCCCGGCATCGATCACTCCATCCGCGAGCGCCTTTAGCTGCAGTTCGCTATTGAGCGGTACGAGATCTACGGCGAGCGACGGGCAGCGCGCGCGCAGTTCCCGCAGGTGCTTCGACAGAAGGCCTCCTTGCATGGCTCCATCGACGTATCCAACCCGTATGCGACCCTGCTCTCCGGATGACAGCGATTGGGCTCGCTGCTTGAAGCCGTTGACCCGACTGAGGATCGCCTTCGCGTCATCCAGCAGCACCGCGCCGACGGCCGTCAAAGTCAAGCGCTGCTTCTGTCTCCGGAACAAGTCGACGCCCAACTCGCTTTCGAATTCCCGAATGGCCCTGCTCAGTGGCGGTTGCGACACGCGCAGGCGCTGCGCAGCCCTTGTCACAAGCTCGTTCTCCGCAACCGCGACGAAATATCTCAAATGACGCAGATCCATCTCATACCCTATTGATCTGAACTCATATCAAGAAAGTCCTTTTAGGTATAGCACGCCGCGCCTAGCGTTGTCGCGCAATTTGCCAAAAGGAGGCCCTTGTGAAGGCGATTGTGTTCGATCAGGCCGGCGCGGCCGAAGATGTTCTTCGCTACAGGGAGGTGCCGAAACCCGCGTGCGGTCCTCGGCAGGTCCTGCTGCGCGTTACCGCCCGTGTGATCCAGCCGGCCGACCGGCTGTTCATCGCCGGCAAATACGGCACGAAACCTGTCTTTCCGCAGGTTGCCGGGTACGACGGTGCCGGCATCGTCAAACACGTCGGCGCCGAAGTCCGCGAGATCGAGATCGGGTGTCGCGTGGCATTTCGCAGTCCCGGCGCATGGGCCGAATACGCTGCCGTTCCTGTCGAACAGGTGCATGCTGTACCCATTGAGCTCTCCGAGCGTCTGGCTGACGAAATGGTCTGTCAGTTTCCGCTCAACCCGCTAACCGCCTGGGGCATGCTGGACTTGGCTACGGCGGTGCCCGGCCATCGTGTTCTGCTCACTGCGGCGCGCTCCGCGGTTGCCGCCGTCGCCGATCATTTGGCAAGCACGCGAGGCATGGCTGTCGAACGCCTCGTGCGCGAGGGCGCAGGCTACCGTCTTCTTGATGCCGAAAATAGAGCTATCGGGCTCGGCGCCAGCATTGCAGAAGCCCTGAGCAAGGTGGAGCCTTATCATCTGGTGCTCGATCCGGTCGGCGGCCCCGATACGCTCGCGCTCATCGAACGGATTGCTCCCGGAGGAGCGCTGTTCTCCTACGGAGTCCTGGACGACCGGCCGGTTGAAGTTAGGGCCTCCACCCTGCTCTACAAGTCCCTGCGGTGGCAGGGTTTCGCGATCAGCGCCTGGCAGCGCAACGGTGGCAGGGAGACCCTCGCGAAGGCGACGCGAGAATGTTGGGCGCTGCTTGCCGAACATCCAGGCAAGCTGCCCATCGTCGCCCGCTACGGGCTGGAACAGTTCGGCGCCGCAATCGAACACGCGGCGAAGTCCGCGGGCGAAGGCAAGATTGTGCTGATCTGAATGCGCGAGCAACTCATGTCGAACTCATCTGCAGACGCAGCCCGCGGGTGCCCTGCTTTATCCTCGGCTACGCGAGGCGCCCGAAGTATGCTGTTCCCTCCCCTATCCCGCACCACTCTCAATGTCGGAAAAAGATGTGACTCGATAAGGATGTCATCTCCACGTCGGAGCAGGATTGAATTGAAGCCCTGTCGACGGTGTCGTCCTTCGTCGTCCGCCAGTTCGCCCCGCGACAATCATCCATTGCTGATCGCCAGCAAATGTTCGGCGTTACGTGGGCTCTTCTGGCGCAATCGCGCCACATCTCTCGACGGCGGCAATCCGAACTGACGAGCATATTCGCGGCTGAACTGGTTTGGGCTTTCGTAGCCCACACCGAACGCGATAGACGTGGCGTTGCCTTCTCCGGCAATGAGCAGGGATCGGGCATGTAGCAAGCGCACGTGCTTTTGGTACTGCAGCGGGCTGAGCGCCGTCACGGCCTTGAAATGGCGGTGGAACGCGGAAACACTGAGAGCCGCCATCTCCGCTAAAGCCTCGACGCGCAGCGGCTTGGCGAAGTTCTCCCTGATCCACTGGATGGCGATCCCGATCCGCGACAGAGCAGTGTCAGGCGTGGCGATATCACGGAGCAACCAGCCGAGCGGCCCCTGCAGCACGCGGAAAAGAATTTCGCGCTCGTAGGCAGGCGCCAGGGCTGCGATCTCGTTCGGACGCTCCATCAAGCGCAGCATGCGAAGCCAGGCGTCGAGCAGGTCCGGTGTGACCGGCGCGACGGAGAAACCGGGGCTGTAGAGTTCACCTCCAGCAGGTTTGGGCAGGTCGGCCAGCAGATTGGCAAGGATGGCCGGCTCCAGCGTCAGACTGATCGCCAGATAGGGTTCTCCGTTTTCAGATGGGTGCACGGAGCCAACCGCTGGCAGATCGACCGACATCACGAAATAGGTCGCGGGATCGTAGCGGAACGTCCGGTCGCCGACCGTCATCGTCTTCGACCCTCTCAGGATCAGATTGACCATGGGATCGTAGACGGCGGCAAGCTGATGTTCCGGTATCTCGCCCTGAACCATGGCGACGCGCGGAATGCCCGTCTCCGTGCGGCGGTTCTCCGCCCGAGAAGCCAGTTGCCTGAGTTCCTGAAGCTGCGTTCTCATGGGCAGCGTTGTTTCACAGCGATGCACGCGGATCAACGGGAAAGCAGAAATAGGCAAGATCCGAAGAGGATCGTGCGAGCGGCCGCGATCCCCCGTGCCTATCACCTGGTCAGCGAATCCAAGGAGCACCAAATGAGCATCGTCATCATCACCGGCGGGAGCCGCGGTCTCGGCGCCAGCGTCGCCATCCAGTGCGCCAGGCGCAGCATGGGTGTCATCCTGACTTACAACAGCAATCCAGATGCGGCAGCGAAGGTCGTCAAAGCGATCATAGCGGATGGCGGCAAGGCAGTCGCCATAAAGCTGGACGTCAGCGACAGTGCGGCGTTCCTTGCGTTTCGCGACGCAGTCGGCGAAGCGCTAGCAAAGACCTGGAACAGAAAGACCTTCGATTTCCTCGTCAATAATGCCGGGCACGGGCTCTACAACCCCATCGCGACGGTGACCGAAGAACAGTTCGAGGGACTGTTCCGCGTGCATCTCAAGGGGCCGTTCTTCCTCACGCAGGCCCTGCTTCCCCTGATCGCCGATGGCGGTCACATCGTGAACGTGACGAGCGCGACCAGCCGGGTTGCGACCGCCGGCGTCGCGCCATACGCCTCCTTCAAGGGCGGCCTTGAAGTGCTGACCCGCTACATGGCCAAGGAGTTCGGCGAGCGCCGCATCCGCGCCCAATTCCATCGCACCGGGACCGATCCGCACCGAACTCGGCGGAGGCCTCAGCGAAGAATTCGAGGCGCTGCTCGCCGGGCAGACTGCGCTCGGTCGCGTCGGCGAACCGGACGATATCGGCTGCATGGTCGCCGGCCTGCTGTCGGACGAGAACCGCTGGATCAACGCTCAGAACATCGAAATCGGCGGCGGCTACATGATTTGAGGAGGCTCACATGCTCGAACATATCTTCCTGACAGTAAATGACACGGCGCGCTCGATCGCCTTTTACGAGAGGATACTCCCGATCCTCGGCATCACCGCTCGCCTCGACTACGACGGCAAGGACGGCCCGGCCGGGCACCCCGACCTCAAGGGCTTCGGTTCGAAGGGCCGCATGTTCTTCTGGCTGAGGCAAGGCACAGCAACACCCGGCGCGGCGCATGTCGGCTTCGTCGACGATTCCGAAGCGATGGTGAATTCCGCCCATGCCGAAGCCTTGGCGGCCGGCGCGACCGAGATCCACGCACCGGGACCGCAGCTTCACTACGATCCCCGCTGTGCGGCGCAGGTCAGAGAGACCCCGGACGGTTACGGCCTCGAATTCGTCTTCAAGAGCTGGCAGCACGGGAGCTGAAGCGATGACCACCAACACTTTGCTCAAAGCGGCAGATGCGCTGATCGCGGCAACCAACGCCTTCGACGCCGACACGGCAGTGACCTTGTTCACGCCAGATGCGGTGATCGACGACCCGTCAACCGGCCACCGCTTCGACGGTCATGCCGGCGTCCGCGATTACATCGAGCGGTATTTCGTAGGCTATCACACGGTCACCCGCTTCCTCTCGATCGAGAGCATCGGCGATGGCCAAGCGCGCGTGCGGGTCGATTTCACCGGAGACTTTGGTCACGAGACCGGCCTTCTGGACATCTCAGTCAATGCCGCCGGGCAGATCGTTCGTATTGACGCCGATCTCGAATAACTCGGCTAACCCTACGCGCCCAGGCCGCCGCGATGTGCCGGTGAGGGTCCTTGGAGCGTGTGGTCCACGCCTTGCTGGCGTGGACGTAAATGCGAACGTCTCCTCGACGCGACAACGACGTGCACCACCGAATGGAATCGACAAGAGATCAATTTGCGAGCCGCTCTATCACTAGGTCGAGCAAGGCTCGTAACCGTGCGAGCCGCCGTAAGTCCCGGTGGTAGCCCACATAGGTATCCCGGCCGGGTGGCGTTTCGCCGATGTCCATCGTTGCGATCCCAGGCGTGCGGTCGCCCAATGGCCTCGGCAAAACCGCAAGCCCGGCACCCTGCGCACAAAGCTGTGCCTGGACCTCGCGATTGTTGCTGCGCAGGCAGACTTCAGCATTGGGCAGCTTCTGTTTAAGCCACACTGCGTCGGGCATTTCTGCGTATGCCATATCCATGGTGATCAGACGCGCGCCCGCACCGTCCCCCAGCATCGGGCAGGCCATGCCTGGAGGTGCGTAGAGCGCATAGGGAATGTGCATCAGTCGACGCGAGATCACTTCCGCGTCGCTGAATGGGGCAATCCGAAAAACCAGATCGGCCTCTCGCCGGGGGAGGCTGTAGAGGCGCGCGTCGGTGAGCAATTCCACGCACAGCTTCGGATGGCGGCGGCCAAACTCGGCTAGAACGGGAGCCAGCATGATGTGACCGAACCAATCCGACGACGATACGCGCAAGTTGCCCTCAAGATGTGCCTCGGCACCGGCAAGCTGCCGCTCGAAGGCCAGCGCCTCTTCCTCGATCCTTTCGGCATGACCGAGCACCGCTTGACCTTCGTCGGTCAGAACAAAACCGTCGGAGTTGCGTTGGAAAAGCGTATGGCCGACAGCCTCTTCCAGCGCGCGCAACCGCCGACCCATTGTCGGCTGCGTCTGCCCAAGTCGGCGCGCTGCCGCGCCCAAGGTGCCCTCGCGGGAAATAGCCAAAAATATCTTTAAATCGCTCCATTCCATCCTTGATACTCAAACGTGTTCGCATGGACTTTCACGAATATCGCTCAACTTCATGCGATTTCATATGCAGCAAACCGAGGTGGGGCGCATGGGAGGCGCGATATTTTCGAGCCGGGAATGCAGGCGCCGGCTCGAATTGTGGGATTCTTGAGAGCCCACGCTCCCCGTCACGGAGTTATGGGTGGGGCCAACCGAGCAAATTCCTCCCGCGTCGCGGGAGTTCCGTCAATCGACTCGTAAACCTTCTTGCTTCGTTCGAGCATGCCCATCAGAGACTTCGGACCTTCGAACGGACGTCCGCCAATGTGCCAGCCATCGGTGTGGAGTTCCTCGATCAAGACCCACACCACTTCGCGAAACGCCTCGGAACCTTCGAAGCGAACCATGACGTCTGTGAGGGCTTTGGCCATTTCATGCTTCTCCTCGGCGGAGAAGACGTTGTCGACCAACGTAACGCGAATATAGGGCATTATGTTTTCCTTTTAGGTTCTTGGAATCCGTGAACGGAGGCGTCGACTGGGGGCTGTCACGGTCCCGGAACAGCCCGCTTCGACGTTGCGCATCAAACGTCTATGTCGACGACCAGCTTGCCCTGGGCATTGCCATCTTCGATGACTGCGTAGGCATCGCTCGCTGTTTCGAGTGTAAAGAGACGCGGATCGACGATCGGGACAAGCTCGCCAGCCTCCGCTAGCCGCGTGGCCTCCCGCATGATCTCGCCGTGGTGTTCACGGCCAATGCCTGTCAGCAGCGGAAGAAGCGTGAACACGCCCGAATAGGTCGCCGCCTTGAACGACAGTGGCGCCAGCGCGTGACTAGCCCAACCGAGGGAACTGACGACATGGCCAAACCGCTTCACGGAGGCGAATGACGCGTCCAGCACCGCCCCGCCGCCGGTGTCGTAGACGACATCGAAGCCGAGACCGTCCGTGTATTCGGCGACATATTGCTCCACCGTCTTCTCGCGATAATCGATCGCGACCGCTCCGAGGCGCTCGATCAACGGCTTCTTAGCGGCTGCGTCAGTGGCGTACACTTCGGCGCCGAACGCCTTCGCGATCTGGATCGCGACATGCCCGACGCCGCCCGCGCCGCCCTGGACCAGGACCTTCTGACCTGCTGAAACCTTGGCACGATCGACGAGGCCCTCCCATGCGGTGATGAAGACCAGCGGCAGCGCTGCCGCCTCGCGCATGGACAGGTTCGCGGGCTTCGGTGCAAGCAGCCGCGCATCGACTGCTGCGAACTGGGCCAGCGAACCTTGGTTGCCGCCCACGCCTCCGGTCATGCCAAAGACCTCGTCTCCGCGTTTGAACACGGTGACACCCGGACCAACCTGCTCGACGACGCCGGCAAGGTCGATGCCGAGGATCCCCGGAAGCGGATGTTTCGCATGTGCCGCCGCGCCGGCGCGGATCTTGGTGTCGAGAGGATTGACGCCGCTCGCTCTGACCCTGACGAGAACCTCGCCATCGCCGGGAACGGGCCGCGTGACTTCCGACAGCCTGAAGGGCTGCTTGAATTGATCCAAGATCAGCGCATTCATGGTATGAGTGGATTGGGACATTGACGTGCTCCGTCGTTTGTTGGCGGAGTTACGTTGCCCCGTTTAAAGCCGCTTGGAAATTAACGATACTGCACGGCGTCCAAACATAAATGTTTGGCCCGAGCGCAGCCCTTGCGCACCACTGCCTGACCGAAGCTGAGGGCACTCCGTGTCTTGACTTGTTGCTGCGGCTGTCGCAGCACCGATGCCGCATTTGTGGACGGCGCCCGGGACATAATTGTCCTTGCCGCCGAGCTTGTCGATGTCGAGCGGCAGGATCAGGCCTTCCTGGCAGGCGATCTCGAGCTCTTCGCTTTCGGCATTGACGATGTCCCAGCCGCTGTCGCCGCCCTCGACCTTTCGTTAGTCGATCGTCTTGCGCGTGACGCCGGTCTCGGCGGTTACGGATTTGTCGAGCGTGCGAACGCCAGCTGAGGAAGGCGGCCTTCTCGGAACCATACCGGCCATGCCCTTGCCAAGGGACCTGCGGCCGCTGAACGCTACGGCCAGCGAATACATTGTCGTTCTTGCGCCGCCGGCGCGCTTGATGGACTGGGGGATGCCGAACGCGATACAGCACCGGGCTGTCGCTTTCGTATGATCGGTTTCGCAGCATGTGACGACAATCATGCGTTCAGGCCTAAGCGTCTCGACCGATTTGCCGGTGACATCTTCAAACAGAACCACACAGGATGCCGTGATCTCACCGTTGACGATCATGCGGCAGGAGCCGCATTGAGCCAGTCCGCAGCCGAATTTCGGGCCGCTGAGCTCGAAATCATTTCGCAGCACGTAGAGGAGAGGCGTGCCTGCTTTCGCGTTTGCCAAACCTCGGTGCCGTTGAGCCGGAAAGGCACCTTCATGGCCCGGCACCATCGGGTTTCGGCCCCGTGTAGCGGAGTGTCCAGAGCCCCTGGTTTTTGTCGCTGATATAGATGAAGCCGCGGCGATCCACGACGACATCCTCGGTCTGCAGGACCAGCTTGTCTTCGGGCATTGGCCCGTAGCGGCGGGTCGGTTCCGGCGGGATGAAATAGCCGACCTCACGCGGAAGCCGGGTGTTCGAGACGTCGTAGATCCTAAGCCCAGCATTGAAGTGCGCGATGTAGAACAGATCGCCCTGTTTCTGGACATCGGGATGATGCTGATGGTGGTTGATGTTGTGCGGCCCGCGCCAGCCGCCACGCGTTGTGAAATCCGAATAGGGAGCGCCTTCGGGCGGCACGGGTTCGGGCAACAGCGACAGTAGAAAGGGTTCGCTTGGATCGGAAATGTCGATGATCGACGCGTGATGCATCGGACCACGTCCATAGGTGACGTTCTCCGAATTGGCGAAGGCAATGCCGCGTTCTGGGATCGGCAGCACGCCATGCACACCGAAGCGCGAATGAAACGGAGGGCTGAAGCTTAGGCCGCCGACCTGCCTCGGCCGCGAGACGTCGCTGATGTCGAGCACAATCATACCGGCCGCACCGTAAGGCAAATAGACGAGATCGCCGGTGACATAGGGCGGGCCGTGCAGCGAGACATCCTCGCCCGTGCTGGCGCAGAAGGCGCCGCACATGCATTGCGGCTTCAGTCGCAACTGGTAGCGATCGGAGGTCTCCTGGTCGGCGGCGGGCTCCGCGACTGCGAAGCTCTCGCCGCCGGTCTCATGCTGGCCCGGCACCCACCAACGTCCGGCTTCGCGCGGCTTGGAGCGATCCGAGATATCGAGAATGACGTAGATGTTGCCCTTGTACCCCGGCATGCCGGCGGCAAGGTGAACGTAGCGCCCGCCGGGATAAAGATTGCGGTGAGTGCCGTTTCCGCCAGTTCGGTAGTGGCTCAGTTGTTTCGGATTGACGGGATCGGCGATATCCCAGATCAGAACCCCTTCTCCGAACGGCGCATCGGGATCGCCACCGAAATTCGCGAATGGCTTTTCGAGTGCGGTCACCATCGTGTCGCCGGACAAATCGATCTGCAGCGTCCAGGTGTTCGTGCCGGGATAAGGCACGAATTTGAGGACCTCCGGCTTTGCCGGGTCGGTTACATCGATGATGCTCCATCCGGAGTGCCAGAAGTGCCCGGTATAAAGATACCATCGCTCGCCTACCTGCCTGATCGCCATCTTGAAGGCCGGGCGATGATCGAGATCGGTATAGCCAACCGCTTCGACATTATGGGCGAAGGCGCCGGAAGGTGCCGGCGACGAAGCTGGAACCGGCTGTGCAAGTGCCTCGCAGACAAGCCCGGATTGAGATGCTGCTGCGAGCGCCGCTCCGGCAAGCGGCACCTTGAGCATCTGGCGGCGTGAAATCTCGGAATTCTTCAAAATCCTGCCTCCTTCTTTTGCGGCTTTTCAGATTTTGCAGGCTCCAATACTTTCAGTCCAATATCGATTGGACTCGCAGTAATTCGATTTGGGAAACTAGAAATGGACCACAAGCTCATGCAGTCCTTCGTGGCTGTAGCGGAAGAACTGCATTTCGGGCGCGCCGCAATACGCCTGCACATCTCCCAACCCCCTCTGACAAAGCAGATCCAGCAGCTGGAGCAGGCCATCGGCGTGCGCCTACTCGATCGCACCAAGCGCAAGGTCGAACTGACTGCTGCCGGCCGTGTGTTTCTGGACGAAGCGCGGGCAGTGCTTCATCAGACGGGGCAAGCGGTGGAGCTTGCCCGCAAAGCCGATCGTGGTGAAACCGGCCATCTGTCCGTCGGGTTCATCGATGCGGCGATCTACAGTGTCGTGCCTGCAATCGTTCAGCGCTTTGTTGAAGCCTATCCAGAGGTCGAGTTGAGCCTGACGGACCTGCGTATTCCCAGTCAGATCAAACTCGTGGCTGAAGGCCAACTCGATATCGGCTTTGTTCATCCGCCTATTGTTCACAACGCTCTGCAGGTCGAAAGCATATTGGTCGAACCTTTGATCGTAGCCTTGCCGGAAACGCATCGGTTGGCCTCGGAAGCCGAGGTGGCGCTGGCGGACTTGGCACCAGAGGCACTGATTCAATTTCCGCGCGGCATCAATCCATCCCTTTATGACGAGATCGTCGGGCTGTGCCGGGCGTCGGGCTTCAGCCCAAGGATCGTGCGGGAAGCAACGCCCAAGCAGACGATCATCGGCCTTGTATCTGTCGGGCTTGGCGTTTCACTGTTGCCAGCCTGCCTTCAGAACCTGCGTCGATCCGGCGTGGTCTATCGTCCAATTCGGGGCCGAAACCTGGCTATCGATACCTCCATCATCTATCGGCGCGAACAGCCCTCACCGGTGCTGAAGGCATTCCTCGACGTCGTGCGGAGCACGACGCAGACCAATGGCCGTGGGCGGTAGTCTCGGCAATCACTTGGCTCGCGCGACCTTGGCTGTAGCCTCTTCGACGAGAGTGCGATCGCCGCTTTCCTCGGCCAAGTGAAGCGTCATCCGCGAGACCTGCCAGCCGCTGCCGGTGCGGATAAGCGCGTATTCGTAAGATCCGGCCACGACCCACATGCGATCGCCCAGCCAGTGCGTTGCGCGGACACTGGCTTGTGCCGTTGCCGCGCCATCGCCGATCTCGACCTGGATATCGGAAAGCTCATGACGCGTGGCGTCGAAACCCGGCAGCAGGTCGGCCCAGGCATCCATCAACGCCGAGGGCGCAAAGCGCTGCGGCTCGCCACCCCACAAGGACGTGTAATCGATCGTCGTTTCCGGTGCGAAGAAGCGTTCGAGAGGGCGGAAATCGCGATTGTCGGCGTAGACGGCGACGGCGGAGATTACGCCGGCTATGCGGGCTTCGTCGGCGGGCGACGCAAAGGACGTCTGAGCGCCAGCGACTGTGAGCAGCGCGGCGCCGAGCAACGCCGCCTTCATTCCACGACATCTTTGGCCGGTGGTTCCAGTGGGTCGCGTCGATGCTGGGTTTGAATGATTAGGTTCCATGGAAATATCCTCCTTGTTTGCATGCAAGCGTTTCGTTACCATCCATCAATCCGCCAGCCGCCCGAGCAGCGGCTTTGGTGCAAGGTAGGCCCAGCGCCCTGGCACCGGGGTAGTTCTGTTTCAAGAACCACTATTGATTCGGTTGAAATGCGCCGCAGCTGCATCGGCGGCCCGCGTCACGTTCTCGGGCTTGTCGTAGAAGTCGAACTGGGCGACGTCGTCCAGCCAGAGTTCGGACCGGTCGCCCTCAAGAAGCGCGAAGAAAGCATGCGCACCCTGCGGGATCGCTGCGGCTTCCGAGTGGACGATGAGCGTGGGCTTGTCGAGCTGCGCACCGACGGCCACGGAGTCGTAGGTCAGCCACGGTTCCCAAGAGGCCAGGTTGAACTTGTTGTCATAGGCCGGGATGAGGCCCCGGTTACTCTCCGTGTAATAGGGTATCTGGTACATCAGCGACGTCCGGTCGCTCATGCTCGCGGCGACGACGATCCGGGGTCGGCCCTCGCGCTCGGCGGCCTCGGCCTCTCGCGATGTCGCAATCAGTGCGGCCACACCTTCTGGACCGCCATAGACCTGTTCGACGATGCGGGCGTCATGCAGCCAGGGAGCCACCAGCGCCACGCTGGCGAAGTTCGCATTGGCTGATGCGGCCTGCGCCATGTAGCCGGCTGAGGCGCAGATACCGAGGCCCGCGATCTTTGCCGCGTCGACATCAGGCAAACTCGCCATGAAACGGCCGGCAGCAACAATATCCGACTTCTTGGCCGCAGGGTCTTCCCTGAACCTGGCAGTCCCGCCGGACTCACCCCAGCCGCGGAAGTCGAAGGCAAGGGACACGTAGCCGCGTTCTGCCATTTCTCGGGCATAGAGGCCGGACATCTGCTCCTTGACCGATGTCCAGGCGCCGGTCACCAGCACGCCGGGGCGCTTCTCGCCAGGCCGGTAATCGGCGGGCAGATAAAGTGTGCCGATCAGGGCGACCCCTTCATTGTCAAAGGAAACCTTGCGGGTCTGAACCTCAGCGGCAAGCGCAGCTCCGGCAAAAAACATCGAAGCCGCCGCGGCGATAAACGAGAGCACGGACATGGGAAAAGCCTCCTCAGGACAGGATTTCCTCAAGCATCGCGCCATGACGTCCGCTCGTCAGCGCCCGTCCTTGCGCTTTGCCGATCCGATCTTGCGCTTCAGTGCCCGCGCCAGGCTCCCGGTCTCTCGCCCACCAGCTTGCGGAACTGCGCCGCGAACTTTGCCGGATTGGAATAACCGACCCGCCATGCGACCTCGGCGATCGGTAGTCGGGTTGAGCGCAACAGATCCTTCGCCCGCTCGATCCGGCGCGAGACGACAAAGGCATGTGGCGGCACGCCAACGGCAGCGCGAAATGCGCGCGCGAAGTGGAACCGACTCATCACCGCTACCGCCGCCAGGTCATCGAGCGTGATATCATCCGCAAGATGCGCCTCGATATAGTCGAGCGCCCGCAGAATACGTGG
The DNA here is from genome assembly GCF_040318715.1 of Mesorhizobium sp. M1050. Lineage (NCBI taxonomy): Bacteria > Pseudomonadati > Pseudomonadota > Alphaproteobacteria > Hyphomicrobiales > Phyllobacteriaceae > Mesorhizobium > Mesorhizobium sp. M1050. Next base: position 25,146 of record NZ_JAMYMV010000051.1, read on the forward strand.
CTCTGCCGCAGGCGGATCGCCTGCAGGCTGGCCCGCGAGACGCGTGAGCTGCGCTGCGAGTGCGACAGCCAAAGCGTCGCGATACAGCCGAGGCGCGGGATTTCCTGCAGCGTGAAGGCTGACGGCGAGTTGAGTCACCAACGCATCGATCGTACCTGACCGAGGCACAAAGGACGGTGCTGGCATCCCCGCACCCATGAGGAGATCGTCGTCGATCTCGACATTGAGGAAGTCGTTCGGCTCATCCCACCGGCACCAGCCCTCGAAGCCGGCGGGGAAAACCCAGCCTTGGCCCGGCAGCAATGGCAAGGCCCGGCGGCGGTCATTCCCATAAGCGGCATGATGGCTTCTAAGCGGCGCCAGCACCACGCCCACGGTCACGCGCTTGAAATGGAACGCACCTTCGCCAGGACCGGCCCTGAGAAACGTGGACGCCCCTCCCGACCATTCATATGAACCGGCGCGCAGTTCTCGCCTGGTCTGTTCCAGCCCGATCAACATGGATTCAAAATAGCAACAGACGTCGCAAGCTGCCAGTGAACCGCTTCAAATACGGCTCTGCCGCAAACCTTTCGGTAATCGGAGCATGCATGGAACGCTCCTCAGCCATGGAGGAGCACGTGATGTTCAAGGGCCGCCATTTCGACCTCTGTCGAAACACGGTTGTATGCGTCAAGTTCTGCAAAAATGGCGTGGCGGTGTGGGGCGGTTACTCTAAACATTGGCGCTGCCTTTCGTTTCCGGACAGCGACATCAAATGTTGCAGCCGTCCATGCGTGGATCAGTCTGCAGCTTCAAGCCCCTTCACCTTCGGGCCTGGCGGTTTCCACAAGCGGTAGGCTCCCGTGGCCGTCGGCATTTTTCGGCTGCGTAAAGACCTCAAAGCAGAACGACGGCCGACGTCGTTGGCGGGGTCCACTCCCACCGCCAACTTTGTTGACCGTCATGGGCATAACTGAACGCCCTCCGTATGATACCAGAATGGTACCCATCCGTAGGGAGCCTACCTCACTGCCCCAATAACCTTTAAGTAATTGAAATTATTTGATGAACTATGGTACCGTTGGCTGGGATCGAACCAGCGACCTCCGGATCCACAATCCGGCGCTCTAACCATCTGAGCTACAACGGCACGTCTGCCTGAACGGGTCGAAGCGGAAACTCATCCCACTCGACCGCTCTGTCGTTCGGCGATGCGTCCTTACGGGCTTATGGATTCTAATTCAAGGCTTTTGGAAAGCAAAGGTCACTTCCCCACATCGGCGCGATATTCACGGCGCCAGGCAAAGAAAAAGGCCGGCGGGAGGAGGTGCCGGCCTTTTCCTGTTACGAGCCAGCGGGAGGAGGTGCTGGCTGGTCACCCCGGCAAGCAGAGGGAGGAGGTTCCACCCGCCGGGTATTCCTTGATTGCCGACATCATACGACCGATCTTTTTTAAGAAAATGCGACCTTTTGTTGCATCTTCAGATCATGCGTAAATGTTAAGCAATCTTGATATCCTTCATCGCCTTCTCGAAGGCGGTCTTGATCGGCTTGGAGACGTCCTCGGCTGCCTTGGAGGCGACAGCCTGGAAGTCCTTGGCCTGCTCTACCGTCGTCTCAACGCGCTTGCGCAGGAACGCGGTCTGCAACTCGACGACTTCCGACAACGACTTGGCGCCAATCAGCGCTTCGAGATGGGAGAAGCCGGCCTCGGCATTGGCACGCAGAGCGGAAATGGTCTTGAGCGACAGGTCGCTGGAAACGGTCTTGGCGGTCTCGAAAGTCGACTCCAGAGCCTTCTGGGTCTCCTCGGCGCCGGTCTTCAGCTTGGCATAGGCTTCCTTTGACTGCTCAACACCCTTTTCGGCGAAAGCGCGCATCTGGTCGGTAGCCTTGGAAGCGTCGAAGCTCGGGAATTCAACGTTTTCAATCGTCTCGGCAGTCTTGGTCCTGGACATTTTCCATCCTTTTCAGCGCCAGCGGCTTTGACAGAAAGCCGTCTCGTTCATGTATGATGGCAATATAAAGGCAAATTTTGTGCATTGCAATATCTTTGTTGCAGTGCACCATAAATTCTTTTGGGCCGTTAACCAAGAGCCCAGATTCCGGCCTTTGCACGTTCTGGCTTGTGGACCTTCGCGCCTCCGGCTTTTATTAACAAAGCGTTAACTGCAAATTCGCCGCTCCGTGAGGGTTCGCCAAGCGCATGCCGTCCGAATATTCCTTCCTTGACGTCGCCGTGCTCGACGCGGTCCGCCAGCGCTTTGCCGCCGGCGACGCGATCGCGATCCTGTCGGCGGACCTGGAGCAGGTGATCTGGGCCAATGGGCCGGGAGCCGCGATGTTCGGCTATCCCGACATCGAGGCCATCATCGGCACCTCGGCGCAACTGCCCTTGATAGCCAGGCGCCAGATCATGGCGACCAGCGGATTTCCCGAGATCGGCAATGACAGGGCTATCACGGTGCGGCTTGCGACCGGCATGACCAGCCGCGCCGTCAGCTTCCTGGCCAGCGCCGTGTCCATGCCGGATGCCGAAAAGGCGATCATGCTGGCCGTGCCGGCGGCGCAGACGGGCTCACGCAGTGCCGGCGAAATCGCCGCTCGCGGCATAGGCGGGTTTACCGAGGACGGCCATTTCATCGCCTTTGTCGATGCCGCAGGCAACGTCGAGGCCGCCTCGGAGGGGTTTTCTGCGCTGGGCATCCTGCCGGAGACGCTGGCTGCGCTCGTCGCCGACGTCGCGGCCGAGAGCGACCGCATCGTCAAACGCCTCGTCCCCGGCGGCACGGCCGCCTATCCGGCGGGGCTGGCACGATTGACCGAGGAGCGGCATCTGCTGGTGGTAATCGACGAGAACCAACTCGACGACACCGCAGCTGGCGGCGAACACCCGGCGCAAACCATCGCCGAGGCCGCGCCGGCTGGCGACGCTGCTGTTCAGCCGGAACAGGGTGCCGAGCCGGCCGACGAACCGGGTGCCTCACAACCGACCAGCGATATCGCCGCATCGCAGGCGCATGAGATCGCCGACGCGACGGTGCAGCCGCCGACAGCCGCCAACAGCGATCACCCACCTGCGCGCACGCCGGCGCAGCACGACCATTGGTACTTCAACACCGGCGAGGACGAGGAGCAACAGGCGCACCAGCCAGCCGCGCCTGAACCTGAAGCGCCCGCAGAACCGGCCGCTCTGGACACTCCCGCCCAAAACACGAAACAACAAGACCCGATACGGAATGATGTCCAGGCCACCTTCGCGGCCGCGCCTGGGACCGTTCCGGTGATAGACCGCATGGCGCCGCCGCTGCGCTTCGTCTGGCGCACCGATGCCGAAGGCAAATTCAGTGCGCTGTCGCCGGAATTCGCCTCCATCGTCGGCAAGCCCGCAGCCGACGTGATCGGCCGGCGCTTCAGGGATGTCGCGGCCACTTTCGGCCTCGACCCCTCCGGCGAGATCGCAGGCCTCCTGGAACGGCGCGATACCTGGTCCGGGCGCTCCGTGCTGTGGCCGGTGGTCGGCACCGATCTGAAGATACCTGTCGACCTGGCGGCGCTGCCTGTCTATGGCCGCAGCCGTGCCTTCGAGGGTTTTCGCGGCTTCGGCGTCGCCCGCGCCAGTGATGCGGTCGTCGATCCTGAAGCCATCGGCATGGCGCTGGTGCCCAACGGTGCGGCACCGGCGGCACCGGAACCGAAAACCCTCGAACCAGCATCGGGAGAGCCGAAGGCCGAGGGCCCACCGGCTTCGGACCCCTTCAAGGGCGAGGTGCCGGCGCTGACCATCGTGCCGAAACCGGAACGGCGCTTTGCCGACAAGGTGATCCGGCTGGCCGAACATCGTCAGCCGGCCAACGACAAGGGCCTGTCGAGCCTGGAACGCAGCGCGTTCCGCGAGATCGGCGAACGGCTGAGGAAGGACAGTTCCCCGGTCGAGCCGACGAGCGAGACAGCGCCAGCCGAACCGTCCGATGTCGATGCCGAGGACGAGCGGGATCTGGCGCGGCTTGATGGCGGCCACCCGGACGAAAGGGTTCAGGAACCCGATGCGCCGCCGAATGCGACGGGCTCGTTGCTGGATTATGCCGGCCATGTCAACGAAAGCGACGCTGCCGCGAACAATAGTGGCGCGTCCCCGGTCTCCGAACCGGTGGCGACGGAACCAGACATCACCAAACCCGGTGCGACCGGCGAGGAGCCGGTTGGCGCCGATGCGCGACGTGATGCCGTCGATGACGACAGCATGACATCAGCTGATTTTCGCGATGCCGAAGATAGTGAAGATTGGGCGCAGCCCGACGAGAAAGCCTCGCCCGACCAGCAGGCGGTGGCGTCCGCCGAGAAAACTGCCAGCGCAGAGGACGTCGTGGAAACACGCATCGAGCGCCCGCGCCTGCAGGTGCCGCCGCTCAAGGCCGAAGGGTTCGTGCCGTCGGCGTTTTCGGCCGGAGATGAGCACAAGGTTCCCGACACTTCGCTTCTCGGCAAGCTGCCCGTGCCGCTGCTCATCCATTCCGGCGACGAGCTGCACTATGCGAACGGGGAATTCCTCAACCTGACCGGCTATGAGGCGCTCGACGACCTTGCGGATGCCGGTGGCCTCGGCGCCCTGTTTGCCGACCCCTACGCCGATGACGGTTCTTCCGACGGCGCCGATCGCGCGCTGCGGCTGAAGACGCGTGACGGGCAGGAATTTCCGATCGAAGCTATTCTACGCTCGGTCCCCTGGCGCGACGGCAAGGCGCTGATGCTGGTGGTGCGCCGCCACGGCGAGGACGACGCACCGGTGCATGCGGTCGGCGACGAGCAGACGCAGCCCGACATTCCCGAGCTCAAGGCGCGCATCGCCGAGATGCGCACCATCATCGACACCGCCACCGACGGCGTCGTGCTGATCGGCCGTGACGGCACCATCCGCTCGATCAGCCGTCCGGCCGAAGCGCTGTTCGGTTTCGACAGCGACGACGTTACCGGCAAGCCGTTCGCTTCACTATTTGCAATCGAAAGCCAGCGCGCGGCGCGCGACTATCTCAACGGACTGTCCGAACCCGGTGTGGCGAGCGTGATGAATGACGGCCGCGAGGTAATCGGGCGCGAGGCGCAGGGGCGGTTCATCCCGCTGTTCATGACCATCGGCCGGCTGCCCAACGACAGCGGCTTCTGTGCTGTCGTGCGTGACATCACGCAGTGGAAGCGGGCCGAAGAGGACTTGACGCAAGCGCGTGCGATGGCAGAGCGCGCGTCCTCGCAAAAGACCGATTTCCTCGCCCGCATCAGCCACGAGATCCGCACGCCGCTCAATGCCATCATCGGCTTTTCCGAACTGATGGTCGACGAGAAGTTCGGACCTGTCGCCAATGACCGCTACCGCGACTATCTGCGCGACATCAACCGCTCGGGCAATCATGTGCTCGACCTGGTCAACGACCTGCTCGACATCTCGAAGATCGAGGCCGGCCAGCAGGAAATGGCCTACGAGGCGGTGTCGCTCAACGACACGCTGGCTGAGACGGTGGCGATGATGCAGCCACAGGCCAACCGTGAGCGCGTCATCATCCGCTCCAGCTTCGCTTCGCGTTTGCCGGAAGTGGTGGCCGACCTGCGCAGCGTGCGCCAGATCGCGCTCAACATCCTGTCGAACGCCATCCGCTATACCCAGGCCGGCGGCCAGGTGATCGTCTCGACCGCCTATGAAACGTCGGGTGACGTCGTGATGCGGGTACGCGACACCGGCATCGGCATGAGCCAGGCCGAGATCGAGCAGGCGCTGAAGCCATTCAAGCAGATTAACGCGCTGAAGCGCGGACGTGGCGACGGCACCGGGCTTGGATTGCCGTTGACCAAGGCGATGGTCGAAGCCAACCGCGCCCGGTTCATCATCAACTCCACACCGGGTGAAGGCACGCTGGTCGAGGTCGCGTTTCCGTCGACTCGTGTGCTTGCGGAATAGGCCAGCGCCCTCCACAGCTCGATCCCTTTTGTTTGTCGCAACTCCCAAAGGGATGCGCTTTTCCCGGGAAAAACGCTCACGCTTTTCCTGGAATTGCTTCGGCAAAAGAAAAGGCGCCCAAAAGGACGCCTTAAGAGATGGAATTGCTGTCACAACGGGGGCTTGAGCGAATCGGATCCTCCGGGGGCCGAGGAACGGGATTTCTCCCTCAAGTTGTATGCGACTATCGACGCCAGACCTTAACAACTCCTTACCGAGGCGGCGGAAAATTTACGAATGTGTACCACTGATGAAATCTAGGTAAATTCTACCGACATATTTCGGTAACCATGCTGGAAATCCTTGTTTCATGCAGGTCGTTGGCTCAAAGCCCGAGCCAATTTGTGCAACACGCATTGGCTGGTCACCCGGCCAGTTGCGGCAGGTTCTTGAACAGCTCAAGCGCCTCTGGGTTGGCGAGCGCCTCCTTATTCTTGATGGCGCGGCCATGCACCACGTCGCGCACCGCAAGCTCGGTGATCTTGCCCGATTTGGTGCGCGGGATGTCGGTGACGGCGACGATCCTGGCCGGCACGTGACGCGGGCTCGCCCCGCTGCGGATTTTTGCCCGTATGCGTTTCTCGAGTTCCTCATCGAGTTGCACGCCAGCGGCCAGGCGCACGAACAGCACGACGCGCACGTCATTGTCGAAATCCTGGCCGATGCACAGCGCCTCCAGGATCTCGGGCATCTGCTCGACCTGGTTGTAGATCTCCGCCGTGCCAATTCTCACGCCGCCCGGGTTGAGCGTGGCGTCGGAGCGGCCGTGGATGATCAGGCCGCCATGCCCGGTCCATTCGGCGAAATCGCCATGACACCAGACATCGTCGAAGCGCTCGAAATAGGCCGCGTGGTATTTCTTGCCCCCGGGGTCGTTCCAGAAGCCGATCGGCATCGACGGAAAGGCCTTGGTGCAGACCAGTTCGCCCTTCTCCTGCCGGACCGGCTTGCCGTCGTCGTCCCAGACATCGACGGCAAGGCCGAGGCCGGGACCCTGGATCTCGCCGGTCCAGACAGGCTGCGTCGGCACGCCGAGCACGAAGCAGGAGACGATGTCGGTGCCGCCGGAGACCGAGGCCAGATGGACGTCCTTTTTGATGCCGTCGTAAACGAAGCGGAAATCTTCCGGCGACAGCGGCGACCCGGTGGAGGAAATCGCACGCACATCAGACAGATCATGGCTGCGGATCGGCTTCAGTCCGGCCTTGCGGACGGAATCGATGAACTTGGCCGACGTGCCGAAGAAGGTCATCTTCTCGGCATCGGCAAAGTCGAACAGCGCATTGCCGTCAGGGTAGAAGGGCGAGCCGTCATAGAGCAGCAGCGTGGCACCCGAAGCGAGCCCCGACACGAGCCAGTTCCACATCATCCAGCCGCAGGTGGTGAAGTAGAAGAAGCGGTCGCCCTCGATCAGCCCTGCATGCAGCCGGTGTTCCTTGACATGCTGGATCAGCGTGCCGCCGGCCGAATGGACGATGCATTTGGGAATGCCGGTCGTTCCTGATGAAAACAGGATGTAAAGCGGATGCGAAAACGGCAGCCGCTCGAAGCTAACGCGTTTGCCGGCGAAGGGCGACAGCGCCACTTCCAGCGCCACGGCCTTATCGATGGTCCCAGCGACGTCGCTCGATGTGCCGAGATAATCGACGACCAGGACCTTGCGGACGCTCGAGAGCTTGGCCGCGACCGCAGCGATCTTGTCGGCGACCTCGATCGCCTTGCCATTGTACCAATAGCCATCCGGCGCGATGAAGACGACAGGCTCGATCTGGCCGAAGCGATCGAGCACGCCCTGCTCGCCGAAATCGGGAGAGCAGGACGACCAGACGGCGCCGATAGAGGCGGCGGCAAGCATGGCGGCGACGGTCTCGGGCATGTTGGGCATCATCGCGGCAATGCGGTCGCCCTTCTTCACCTTGAGCGACAGGAATAGCTGCTGCAGCCGTGAGGTCAGCGCATGCAATTCGTTCCAGGACAGACGGCGCTCGACTTTGTCCTCGCCGCGAAACACGATTGCCTCACCGGTGCCGGTCTGCTTCAGGAGATTCTCGGCGAAATTCAGTGTCGCATAGGGAAAGAACGAGGCGCCGGGCATTCTATCGCCGTCGACAAGGATGGCATCGCCCGCATTGGTCCCCTTGTCGCCGACTATGCCGCAGAAATCCCAAACCAGGCTCCAGAACCCTTCACGATCCTCAACCGACCACGCGTGAAGCTGCGGATACGAAGAAAACGCTACACCGGCCCTCAGTGCGGCTGCCTTGGTGAAAGCGGTCAAGGGCGCCGCATCAACTTGCTCTTGCGTCGGGGTCCAGAGCGGTACTTCGGCAGCCATGATCGTTCCTCCACGGTCGCCATCGCTTATGCATATCGCAGCGCAGCAGAGCAAGATTTTGTTCGATTGATGCGGCTAGATGTGCGCAAATGCCATCGCCGGGCCATAAAGACTTGAAATGCCTCAGCCCTAGGTCGTAGTGACGACTGGGGTCGTAGTGACGACCAGGAAGTCGTGGTGACGACTGGGGTTACAGAAGCATACGGGGCGATATGCCATCATCTTTGATCCGGCGCGGAATATGGGCGATCGGCGCTGCCGTGATCGTCATCGCGCTGGTGGTTGCCACCCTGCCGCTGATCGCCTCCACCCGTATCGTGCGCGACCGCATCGCCTGGGAAATGAGTGCGTGGAGCGGCTTCCGGGTCGCCATCGAAGGCTCGCCGCGGATCGAGGTCTGGCCGACCTTCCGGGCGATCCTGACCGATGTGACGCTTTCGCAATGGACCGACACCGAGACGCCGCCGGTCGTCGAGGCCGAACGGGTCGAGGTCGACCTTTCCGCCATGGCGGCCTTGCGCGGCGACGTGGTGTTTTCGACGGCACGGCTGGTGCGGCCGACGATCCGGGTTCAGCGCACGCCAACCGGCCTTTTCCTGCCCGCCGTCCCAACCGGTGGGCGCATCACGCGTTCCATCGACACGGCCCGCGGCGTCGTCAATGCCGACCCCGCGAAGCCGAATCTCGACAAGCTGCCGACCGATAGTTTCGGCACGGTGGAGTTTCGCGACGGCCGCATGGTGGCTTCGGTCAACGGTAAGGACGTCGAGATTCTGAGCAGCCTGAGCGGACAGGCGACCTGGGCGGCGATGAACAGCAATGCAACGCTGTCGGCGACCGGGATCTGGCGCGGCGAAAGTGTGGCCGTGGATGCCGCCTCGGAGAAGCCGCTGGTGCTTTTTGCAGGCGGCTTGGCGCCGCTTTCCCTGTCGTTCAAGGCGCCCCCCGCCACCTTCTCTTTCGACGGCACGGCCAGCATGTCCGAAAACAGCTATTTCGACGGTCAGGCGAAGTTTTCGGCGCCCTCGCTACGCCGCGTGCTGGAATGGTTGCAGGCCGGCATCGCGCCGGGCGCAGCGATCGGCTCGGTCAGCATTTCGAGCAAGGTCACGGCAACGGCCGGGCGCGTCAAATTCGAAAATACCGCCATTGCGCTGGACAACAATCCGGGAATGGGAGCGCTGGACCTGTCGCTTGGCGAAGCTCAGCCGGTGATCTCCGGCACGCTCGCCTTCGACACGCTTGACCTCAGATCGTTCCTGTCGGCCTTCACGCCGCTGGCGCCCACCGGCGCGGTGGGGCCCAGCGACGTCGACACAAGTTTCGCCGACAAGATCAACCTCGATCTTAGGCTGTCCGCGGCACACGCCACCGCCGGGCCTATCCAGCTCGCCGACGTCGCCGCCACCGCCCAGGTCAAGGATGGCCTGTCGGTCTTCGATATCTCCGATGCCTCGGCCTTCGGCGGCAACATCCAGACCAGCCTTCGCTTCGACCGCAAGCCGGAAGGCTCCCAGGTCGAAATCCGGCTGCTGGCATCCGATATCGACGGCGGTGCTTTTGCCACGGCGGCGGGGATGACCCGGCTGGTGCCGGTTGGCACGGGGACCGTTTCGGTCATCCTGAAGGGGCCGGGCAGAACCTGGAACTCCATTTTCGACAATGCCGACGGCTCGGTTTCGGCGACCTTCGGACCAGGTGCGTTGAGCAAGCTCAACCTGCCGGCGTTCCTCAAGCATACCGAGCAAGGCGGCTTTTTCGCGCTCGACGACGTCTCCGACGGAACGCTGCCGATCGACGGCGCAGAGATCAAGGCCAGCATTTCGAAGGGCGTGGCACGGATCGACAAGGCCGAAGCCAATTCGGCGAAGTACAAGATCTGGTTGTCCGGGATCGCGTCCTACGCGGGACGCGGGCTGGCCCTGTCCGGCGGTGTCATTCAGCCGGACCAGGCTGCAACGCAGACCAATGGCCAACAAGGCCCCAACCAGGCATCGTTCTTCGTCGGCGGGACCTGGAGCACACCGTTCATTTCCCCGATCAGCCGCGGCGTTTCGGGAGAATAGGCAGCCGCGCTTTCCGCCTTCACCCGCGCTGTGCGGCCTGCTCGTCGAGCTGGCGCTGCACCTCGCGCCGCTTGTTGGCAAGCGAAGCGATGATGACGCCGATCGCCACGACGGCGATCAGGATGGTACAGGCGGCATTGATCTCCGGGGTTACGCCAAGGCGAACCTGGCTGTAGATCTTCATCGGCAGCGTCGTTGCGCCCGGCCCCGAGGTGAAACTGGCGATGACCAGATCGTCGAGCGAAAGCGTAAAGGCCAGCATCCAGCCGGAGACGATCGCCGGCATGATGACCGGCAGCGTGATCTGGAAGAAGGTCTTCACCGGCGTCGCGCCCAGATCCATCGCGGCCTCTTCCAGCGAGCGATCGAAGGTGATCAGGCGCGACTGCACGACGACGGCGACGAAGCACATGGTCAAGGTGATGTGAGCCAGCGTGACGGTCAGGATGCCGCGATTGAGACCGACGGCGACGAAGAGCAGCAGCAGAGACAGGCCGGTGATGACTTCCGGCATGACCAATGGCGCGAAGACCATGCCTGAGAACAGCACCCTGCCCTTGAAGCGCGTGTAGCGGGTCAAGGCGAGTGCCGCCAGCGTGCCGAGCACCGTCGCCACAGTGGCCGAGATCAGGCCGACGCGCGCCGTCACCCAGGTCGCGTCCATGAGGCCCTGGTTGTGGAACAGCGAGACGTACCATTTGGTCGAGAAGCCGCCCCAGACGGTGACCAGCTTGGACTCGTTGAAGGAGAAGACGATGAGCAGGACGATCGGCAAATAGAGGAAGGCAAAGCCGAGCACGACCGAGGTGATGTTGAAGCGGCTCCAGGTGGTGTTCATGATGTCACCGGTCCATTTCCTGAGCGCGCGCCTGCGCTCGCTGGAAGAGCATGATCGGCACAATCAGCAGCAGCAGCAGGATGACGGCCACAGCCGACGACAGCGGCCAGTCGCGGTTGCCGAAAAATTCATTCCACAAGGTCTTGCCGATCATCAGTGTCTGCGAGCCGCCGAGCAGGTCGGGAATGACGAACTCGCCGACGGCTGGAATGAACACCAGCAAGCAGCCGGCGATGACGCCCGGCAGCGACAGCGGAAAGGTGATCTTCCAGAACGCGCTGGTCGGCGGACAGCCGAGATCCTTTGCCGCCTCGATCAGCGAATAATCCATCTTTTCCAGAGCGGAATAGAGCGGCAGCACCATGAACGGCAGGTAGGAATAGACGATGCCGATGAAGATCGCCGTATATGTGTTGAGGATGATCAGCGGCTGATGGATGACGCCGGTGGCGAGCAGCAGCTGATTGAGCAGTCCCTCGGGCTTGAGAATGCCGATCCAGGCGTAGACGCGGATCAGGAACGATGTCCAGAACGGCAGGATCACCAGCATCAGCAAGGTTGGACGGATCGTCGCTGGCGCGCGCGCCATGCCGTACGCGATCGGATAGCCGACGAGCAATGTCAGAACCGTCGAGATCGCGGCGATGATGACGCTGGTCACATAGGCATTGAAGTAGAGCGCGTCCTGCGTCAGCCAGGTGTAATTGTCGAGGTTGAGTTGTTTCAGCTGAGCAAGAAATCCGGAAAAGCCGCCGCTGATATCGAGCGCCGGCGTATAGGGCGGAATGGCGATCGCCGTCTGCGATAGCGAAATCTTGAAAACGATGACGAACGGAATGAGGAAGAAAAACAGCAGCCAGACATAGGGGATAATGATGACCAGGCGGCCAGAGAATGCAGCGCCCAACCTGGCGTGGACGGATTTGCCGGTACTGGTTGCCGGAGAGGCTGATGCGGTGGTGACGGCGGCGCTCGACATGGTCGCTCCTACCGTGTCAGCACGACGCCGGCGTCAGGCCGGAAGGAGACCCAGGCTCGGTCGTTCCAGCTCAACGGATCCTCGGTGATGCGGGCCGCGTTCATGGTGCTCGCGCGCACGACCTGTCCGTCGTCCAGCCTGACGTGAAAGACGGTCATGTCGCCGAGATAGGCGATGTCGTAGACCTCGCCCTCGATGGCGTTGATTGCCTCGGCCGGCTTCTTGGACGACACCTTGATCTTTTCCGGCCTGATGGCGAAGGTGACAGCCGTTCCGGCGCTGGCGGTGCCGGCATTGTCGGTGCGGATGGTGATGCCATTACCGGCATCGATGCTGGCAGCGCCAGCCTCGCCACGCGCGATCTTGCCCTCGAACATGTTCACATTGCCGACGAAACCGGCGACGAAGCGCGACCCCGGCGCCTCGTAGACTTCGGCCGGTGTTGCCACCTGCATCACCTCGCCCTTGTCGATGATGGCGATGCGATCGGCCATCGTCATCGCCTCTTCCTGGTCGTGGGTGACGACGACGAAGGTCAGACCGAGGTTCTGCTGCAGGTCCATCAGTTCGAACTGCGTTTCCTCGCGCAGCTTCTTGTCCAATGCGCCGAGCGGCTCGTCGAGCAAAAGCACCTTCGGCCGCTTGGCGACAGAGCGGGCGAGCGCAACGCGCTGGCGCTGGCCACCGGACAACTGGTGCGGCTTGCGCTTGGCGAACTGTTCGAGCTTGACCAGCCTGAGCATTTCGGCGACGCGGGCCGCGATTTCGGGCTTCGGCATGCCATCCTGCTTGAGGCCGAAGGCGATGTTGTTCTCGACAGTCATATGCGGGAACAGCGCATAGGACTGGAACATCATGTTGACCGGCCGGCGATAGGGCGGGATGCCGCGCAAATCCTGGCCATCGAGCAGGATACGACCGGCCGTCGGCTCCTCGAAACCGGCGAGCATCCTGAGCAGCGTCGACTTTCCGCAGCCCGAGGCGCCGAGCAGAGCGAAGAACTCGCGCTCGAAGATGGTCAGCGACAGATTGTTGACGGCGGTGAAGTCGCCGAACTTCTTGGTGACGTTATCGAACTGGATGTATGGCTTGGCGTTCGGGTCGTTCCACGGCGTAAAATCCCTGCGGATGCTGCCAAGCGATTTCATGTCCCACTCCGTCCTGATTCTTGCTTCTTGCCCCAGAAAAGAATGGTCCCGGCAGGTGGCTGCCGGGACCATCTCAGATTGCTTACTGGCCAGTGACGATCTTGGTCCAGGTACGCGTGATGACGCGCTGGGTCTTGGGATCGTAAGGCGAGACGGTGTAAAGCTTCTTTATCGTCTCGGCATCGGGATAAACCGAAGGATCATCCAACAGCGCCTTGTCGACGAATTGCTGCGAAGCCTTGTTGCCATTCGCGTAGAGCACATAGTTGGACGACTTGGCGATAACTTCCGGCTTCATCATGTAGTTGATGAACTCGAGCGCCTCCGCGACATGCGGCGCATCAGCGGGGATAGCCATCTGGTCGAACCACATCTGAGCGCCCTCCTTCGGCACGGAATAGCCGATCTCGACGCCTTGCTTGGCCTCGACCGCGCGGTTGCGGGCCTGGAACACGTCACCCGACCAGCCGACCGCCAGGCAGATATCGCCGTTGGCGAGGGCGTTGATGTATTCGGAGGAGTGGAATTTCCTGATATAGGGCCGGACCTTGAGCAAAACCTCTTCGGCCTTGGCGATGTCGTCTGATGACGTGCTGTTCGGGTCGAGGCCGAGATATTTCAACGCCGCCGGAATGATGTCGGCCGGGGAGTCCAATACGTAGACGCCGCAGTCCTTCAATTTGGCCAGGCTGTCCGGATTGAAGAAAACATCCCAGCTGTCGATCTTGTCGGTGCCGAGTGCTGCCTGCACCTTCTTGATGTTGTAACCGATGCCAACCGTGCCCCACATGTAGTTGACCGAGTATTCGTTGCCGGGGTCATATTTGGCGGTGCGCTCTGAAACTGTGTCCCACATGTTGGAAATGTTCGGCAGCTTCGACTTGTCGAGCTTCTGGAACACACCGGCCTGGATTTGGCGCGCAAGAAAATTGCCGCTGGGTACGACGACGTCATAGCCGCTGCCGCCGGCAAGCAGCTTGGTTTCCAGGATTTCGTTGGAATCGAACGTGTCGTAGACGACCTTGATGCCCGTCTCCTTGGTGAAATCGTCGATAATCGAACTGTCGATATAATCCGACCAGTTGAAGACATTGAGGACGCGATCCTCGGCATGACCGCCGACGGTGAAAAGCGTCAGAAATACCGAAGTTGCCGAAAGCCAGAGCGCTTTGCGGATCATGCTATTCTCCTTTGATGAGTGTTCCTTCGCCGGCTCGTCGCGGTTCCAGCGCGGCCGGGCATTTGTTTCAGGCTATTGAGCTTTCCAAAAGGCGACAAGCGTGAACTGCCAGCGCTATGCAGGCAGTTCGATGAGAGGCAGGCGTTGCGTCGTCGCTGGGACTCGTGTGGCGTGCAAATGCCGTCATAGGCTTTCGCCGTGGCGCAGGCAGAGATACGACGATGTGGTCCGGTCTCGATCTGACCGGCAGGGAGACTTGGCAAGATAAGCCTGTCTTGTTGTTGCCGTAATCTCAGCCTGCCCGCGCGGCAGCGGCATTGTCAATGGCAAAGCTGCGCGCCACGTCAATTAGGCGATGGAACTCCGGTGACCCCTGCACGTTCGGGCCCCGCCTGGCGCTTGAATTCGAGCCCGATATGGACGAGCAGCGCCGTGACAACCACCGCGCCACCGACGATGGTGCGCCCCGACGGCACCTCGGAATGGACGAGCCAGACCCATATGGGCCCCAGGATCGGCTCGAACGTGCCGAGCAGTGCTGCTATTGCCGCGGGTATCAGCCGAGCGCCGGTGGCGAAAAAGGCCAGGCCGAGGCCCAGATTGACCACGCCGAAGACAAAGAGAAAAGCCATGTCACTGGTCGACACAGCGAATGTCGAGGTCTGCGATGCGGCAAAGCCTGCCGCAAGCATGGTGCCAAGGCAGGTTGCCGGCGTCATGCGGACACCGGCAAACCGCCGGGTAATGACGGTGGCGATCGAGAACATCACCGCGATCAACAGCGCCAGCCCGTCACCTATCGGCGAGACGGCGCCATCAAGCGATTCCGACACCATGATGGCGACGCCGGCGATGACGGCAGCGATGGCCAGCCAGGTCGCGACACCCACCCTTTCACGAAACAACGCCCAGGCGAACAGCGCCGCCAGCAACGGCACGCCGGCCTGCATCAACAGGATATTGGCCACGGTGGTGTAGGCAAGTGCCACGACAAAGGCGGTCGATGCCGTGGCGAAGCAGACGCCGACGGCAAGGCCGGGCAGACCCATGTCGCGGAACATTTTCGACATGCCGCGCCAGCCGTCGCGCCAGACCATGAAGCAGATCAGGAAAGCCGCTGCCCAGACAGAACGCCAGAAAACAACCGTCCAGCTATCGCCGACAGTGATGAAGCGGGCGATGGTGCCGCCGAAACTCCACATCAGTGCCGACAGGAACACCAAAAGCATGCCGACGCGTTCGTCGCGCCGCGAGGCGGTCGATGAAGCAAGGATCGGCGATGATGCAGTGTCGGTCATGGGCGCGACTGTCGGGCTTTTGTGGACGGGACGATGCGCAAGGGACGACGAAAAGATGGCCTGTTCGCGTAACGCAAAGATGCGCGCTGGGGCTGAGCCAGTTCGATTTGCCGTTTGGGGCACTGAGAAGCCGTCTTGGTCTCAGCCGGACGGGCGAACCAGACCGTCGCAACAGAGTCTATGAGGTACTCTTGTTGCCGCGGATGAAGCGCCAGAGCCCGGCCAATGGAACCAGCAGGATCAGACCGAACTTCTTCAACGCAACCAGAGCCACGATCAAAAAGCCTGCCTTCGCCGCCAACTTGCCGGCAATCAGCCCACCAACGCCTACCGCTGCAACCGTATCGACGCCTGGCACGAAATCGGCGTATGTCTTGCCGGCGCCGAAGTCCGCCAAATCTAGAACCTCATCCAGGCTCTGTTTTATTTCCGGCAATTGCTTCACGGTGGCGATGTAGCTCATCACAAAAACGCCTTCCCTGCCGAGAAAGCGGACGTCATAGTTGAGCGTGTGGACCGCGTCGCTGCCAAATTCCAATTCCTTGGCCCAGTGAAGCCGCTTGTTGACCGCATCATAGACAGGCGGTGAGGCCCAACCGACCAGCGTAACGGGCTGAAAGCCGTCCTTTACTCGCTGGTCATTGGCCGACGAGGTGTCCGCCTGCATGCTGCGCAGCAATTCGTCGTAGTCGATGGAGTTGGCGTCGCTATCGTCGACATATCCTATCTTCTCCCAGCGCAACTCTATCCCCCAATTGTTGTCGGCAATGGGATCGTTTGCCGCGGGAAAGATCATGCCGAGCGCATCGGCACCGGAGCCGGGCGGATTGCCCCAAGCTTCGGTCAGGACGGCTGCCGTGTCCTTCTTGTTCAGGAAGTAGAACTTGTCCTTGAGGTCAAGATGCACGCCCTCGGCGAGGTCTATCGCGCCGGTTTTCGGATCGATCTTGTCCAGGAATGCCTTGCCGGCGTCGTTGTACTGTTGGTAAGACTTGAAGAAGGCCGACGACTTTTCCGCTGCGGCAGGGCCGACCGAAAAGGCGAACGCCAAACTCAACCAGAAAACTGTCTTGCCCATCAATGATCCCCCGACCCATATGCAGCTTGCGTTTTGATATCCTGCCGGCAATGCTCGAGCAATATTGTAACTGTTACATCACGATCGACAGCCAGCATCTTTCACAAATACACACATTTCGTTGTATTGTTCTGCGACCAACAGTCATGACTTACTGGAAATCGAAAGCGCTCAGGCCCGTTACCATCTCGTCGAGGCCGAGCGGACGCGTCACCGGCGGCTCGGCGCGCGCCAGGCAGCCGACGCGCTCGCAAAGCCGGCAGGCGGGTCCGACCGGTGTCGCCGCGACGCTGCCTGCCTTTGCGGCGATTGCCGCACCGGGCAGCGCCGCGCCATAGACGATGTCTTCGCGAAAGCCGATGTCGCAACCGAGCAGCAGCGCGGTGCGGCGCGGGCGCTCCGAGAAGGCGCCTTGCGGTCCTTCCAGCGTGCGGGCAATGCACAGGAACTCGGCGCCGTCGGGCATTTCCACCGCCTCCACGAAGATCTGGCCGGGCTGGGTGAAAGCGACATGCACGGGCAGTTTGGGGCAGGCGCCGCCGAAGCGGCTTTGCGGAAAGCCCTGGCTCCCGGCCTTGCGGAAGCGGTTGCCGGCATTGTCGACCTCCAGCATAAAAAACGGCACACCCGAGGCACCCTGCCGCTGCAGCGTGGTCAACCGGTTCGCCGCCTGTTCGAAGGAGACACCGAAGCGCGAACGCAGGACATCGATATCATAACGGGCACGCACGGCAGCCGTGTGAAAGGCCTGGTAGGGCATCATCAAGGCATGCGCCGAATAACGGCCAAGTTCGAAGCGGGCGAGCCGGCGGGCCTCGTCGGTGGCCAGCTTGAGCGCCTGGATCTCGCCGGCGACCGCGACCGTCATGCGGATCAGACAGGCCTCCATCGCGACTTCGCGTAATTGGTCGAACGGCGACAGCCGCTCGGACAGGAACAGGCGCTGCGAGTGGCGGTCATAACGGCGACGCCAGTTCGGCATGGTGGCGACCGGCAGCACCTTGACCACGATGCCGTATTCGCGCTTCAGCCAAGCCTTCAGCGCGCCGAACAGATCGTCGCCGGGATCAAGCACCGAGGTGAACGCCGCGGCCTCCTCCTCGAGGGCTGCGAAATGGTTCGGCCGGCGCTCGAAAATCTCGTGCACCTCGTCGATCGGCAGGCGGGCACCGGAAACTGCGGTCGTCCGGCCCTCGCGCGCCAAAAGCTCGTTGAGGTCGGACAGGCGCTCGGCCTGTTCGCGATAGGCGCGAAACAGCTTTATCACCGCCGCGGACGCGTTGGGCGCCGCCTCGGCAAGTTCTATCAGCTCCTGATCGCCCGGCAGCTCGCCGACCAGCAGAGGATCGGTGAACACCTCCTTCAAAGCGGCGACTGACCCCCTTGCCTCGCCCTGCAACTCATGCGGATCGATCTTGTAGACGGACGCCAGCTTGAGGATCAGCTGCACGGTTAGCGGCCGCTGGTTGCGCTCAATCAGGTTGAGATAGGACGGGGAAATGCCAAGCCCCTCGGCCATCGCCGTCTGGGTCAGGCCCTTGGCGTTGCGGATGCGGCGGATGCGCGGCCCGGCAAATATCTTCTGGTCAGCCATCGACTGTCCTTGACAGGAATTTACACAAGGTTCGCGACAATCTCGATGCGCCGCTCTTTACAATCATGACAAATTTACAGCGTGCGCCTGTCAAACGCAACACAGGTTTTCCCTTATATTTCGCCGATTTTCTTGATTCTGCTGGCTCATCTCGCGCCGCAATGTAAATTCAGTCACACCCCGCGCTCGATGATCGATGCCCGGACACGGATGCAGTAATCCTTCGGAGTGACCAATGACTGATTTTTACAACCTCGTCCCATCGGCGCCGGAAGGTCGCTTCGACGGTATCGAACGGCCTTACTCCGCGGAAGACGTGAAGCGGCTGCGCGGCTCGGTGCAGATCCGCCAGAGCCTTGCCGAAATGGGCGCCAACCGGCTGTGGAAGCTCATCCACGAGGAGGACTTCGTCAATGCGCTCGGCGCCATGTCCGGCAACCAGGCGATGCAGCAGGTGCGCGCCGGGCTGAAGGCGATCTATCTGTCGGGCTGGCAGGTCGCCGCCGACGCCAACACCGCATCTGCGATGTATCCGGACCAGTCGCTCTATCCGGCCAATGCGGCGCCCGAGCTGGTCAAGCGCATCAACCGCACGCTGCAGCGCGCCGACCAGATCGAGACGTCCGAGGGCAACGGGCTTTCGGTCGAGACCTGGTTCGCGCCGATCGTCGCCGACGCGGAAGCCGGATTCGGCGGACCGCTCAACGCCTTCGAGATCATGAAGGCATTCATCGAGGCGGGCGCCGCTGGCGTCCACTATGAGGACCAGCTGGCGTCGGAAAAGAAGTGCGGCCATCTCGGTGGCAAGGTGCTGATCCCGACTGCGGCGCATATCCGCAATCTCAACGCAGCGCGCCTGGCAGCGGACGTGATGGGCACGCCGACCCTGGTCGTCGCGCGCACCGACGCGGAAGCCGCCAAGCTGCTCACCTCCGACATCGACGAGCGCGACCAGCCTTTCGTCGACTACGGCGCTGGGCGCACGGTGGAAGGCTTCTATCACGTCAGCAACGGCATCGAGCCCTGCATTGCGCGGGCCATCGCCTATGCGCCTTACGCGGATCTGATCTGGTGCGAGACCTCGAAGCCTGACCTGGCGCAGGCCAGGAAATTCGCCGAGGGCGTGCGCAAGCACCACCCCGACAAGCTGCTCGCCTACAATTGCTCGCCATCGTTCAACTGGAAGAAGAACCTCGACGACGCGACGATCGCCAGGTTCCAGAAGGAACTCGGCGCCATGGGCTACAAGTTCCAGTTCATCACGCTCGCCGGCTTTCACCAGCTCAACTACGGCATGTTCGAACTGGCTCGCGGCTACAAGGCACGGCAAATGGCGGCCTATTCCGAGTTGCAGGAAGCGGAGTTCGCGGCCGAGGCCAATGGCTACACCGCGACCAAGCACCAGCGCGAGGTCGGCACCGGCTATTTCGATGCCGTGTCGATGGCGATCACCGGCGGCCGGTCGTCGACCACCGCCATGCACGAGTCCACCGAGCACGCGCAGTTCAAACCGGCAGCGGAATAGCGAGCTGCAAAGTACAGAGGAAACGCCCAGCAGGGCTTGGGACACAAGGAGAAGACCAATGGCATCGATAAGCCGTGTCAAGGAACGCGCCGAGGAACAGTCCACGACGATGAGCGTCGACCAGCAAGCGACGATCCGCATGCTGGCCAACGATCTGCACCGCCTCAACCAATCGGTGATGAAGGCGGTCGAGGCGGGCGTCTCGGTGGAGCTCGTGCGCTCGGCACGCCATCACGGCGGCGACGGCAACTGGGGCGACCTGCTGATCCCGGTGATCGTCACGCAACAAAGCCACGGCTGATCGCAATCCGTGCAACCGCCCTTTCACCTGCGCGGTCGCCGTGCAGGTGAATTTTCTTTCATGACATCCCGGTGGACAGTCCAGTACAGTAGAGTTGCTTGAAATTCACTGCTCCCAGGCATGATCTCGGGGTCTTTTATTTCAACTTGACATAAGCCACGATCTCACGCCAATTGCACCCCAGATTCAACTCTGCATTGAAATAGGGGCGAGCTTCTTGGCCGACTTGTGTGCCCATTGAATCACGAAGGCGAGACTCCAAGACATCTGAATCGGGCGCCGCGCGACGCTAGAGCGGGATGAATTTAGGTTGGGCATAGCCAGCCTCGGTGAAGTAATTTCGGCATTCGGTTGACGTGACCTCGCCGAGGATT